>JBNKMO010000001.1:0-2728 GCA_050293165.1 Anaerolineales bacterium
ATGCGTTGGATCAGATAGAATCCCTGCGAGTGGCGCGGTAGCAAGATGCTCTGGGGATTATTTGGGAAGAAAACTTCCTCCTCGCGTTTTGCCAGCCCAACGACGGGAACTTTCTCCGTTAGTCCGAAATCTTCCAGAACCTGGACAGCGCGACTCAACTGCCCCTTGCCGCCATCCACGATCAGTAGGTCTGGCAGGAATGAAAAGGACGCATCTTTCTTGGATTTGGGCTTGCTCGTTTCAACCTGAGCAGCCTCCCAGCGTTTGAAGCGTCTCGTTAACGCCTCTTCCATACTGGCAAAGTCATCGGGGCCGGTCACGCTGCGAATATTGAAACGGCGATAGAGTTTCTTGTCCGGCACGCCCTGTGTGAAGACGACCATGCTCCCGACGGTTGCCACGCCCTGCGTATGCGAGATGTCGTAACATTCGATCCGGTTTGGCGGCGTGGAGAGTTTGAAGGATTCCTGTAATTCTGTTAGCGCTTCTTCCTGTTTGTGGGTATCCGCCTGCCATTGCGCGCGCAGCGACTTGAGCGTTTCGCTGGCGTTTTCGGTCGCCATTTGCATAAGCTGGTGTGATTGCCCCCTGCGCGGAACACGCATCTCAACCTTGCGCCCACCGCGTTTGGTGTTTAGCCACTGCTTGATGATATGCGCTTCTTCGATCTCTTTCGGGAGCAATACTTCCGAAGGGACGTTCGCCGCATCGGTATAGAACTGCTTGACGAATTGCGCCATCACTTCGGCGTCAGCACTGTCTTCGGTGCCTTCGAGCATGAAGTACTCACGTCCGATCATCTTGCCGGAGCGGATGAAGAAGATTTGCACACAGGCATCACCATCTTCGCGTGCCATCGCGATCACATCCGAGTCAATTTGCTTTTTGGTGATGACCTTCTGTTTTTCGACAACCTTCTCGATGGCTTGAATTTGGTCGCGCAGGGCGGCTGCTTTTTCGTAGCGCATCTCTTCGGAGGCTTTTAGCATTTCGGTTTGGAGACGTTTGACGATGGGATCCGTGCGTCCATCCAGAAATTGCATCAGGTCGGCGATCATTTGGCGGTATTCAGCTTTGTTTACGGCACCAATACAGGGCGCGTTACACAAGTTGATGTCCATGTAGAGACACGCGCGTTTGTCCATCCCCGTGATCTCGCGGTTGCAAGTCAGATAGGGGAAGATACGTCGTAGCAGATCCAAGGTCTGATGGACAGCCCAAACGGAAGTGTAGGGGCCGAAATAGCGCGCACCATCATCCTTGCGCATCTGGCGGGTGACAGTGACTTTCGGGAAATCTTCCTGCCAATGGACTTTGATGTATGGGTAGCGCTTGTCGTCTTTCAGGCGCACGTTGAAATGCGGGCGATGACGCTTGATCAGGTTCATCTCAAGGATGAGGGCTTCCAGTTCTGAACCGACCACGATCCATTCGATGTCCGCGATCTCTTGCACGAGACGCCGTGTTTTGCGGTCATGCCCCGCGCTGGCGTGGAAATAGGAACGTACGCGGTTTTTGAGATTAACCGCCTTGCCGACGTAGATGATCTTGCCCTTGGCGTCCTTCATTAGGTAGCAGCCAGGTTTGTCGGGGAGCGTGGAGAGTACGTTTTGGAGATGATCAGAGAGTTGCATGAAAGGTATTTTACCCCAATGGGAGAGTCATTTAAGAAAGCGATAATAGCTTTTTACTTGACTTTGGCTACCAATCCCTTAGAATAAAGAGCGAGCCTATCTAAATTGTTTGAGGAGAATATATTATGTCTGAAGAATTAGAGTTTTTTGATAGTAGTGCCATGCCACCTGCTGGTGCTGAGATGACCGCCTTCGAAACATGGATCGCGGCAGTGACCAAACCCAACGCAAATACCTTTGCTGAGATTGCCGCTCAACCCGGTGCCACAACAGGCAAGGCTTTTCTATGGGTAGCGCTTGCTGCGTTAGTTACGGCATTCTTTGGTGCTCTTTCGCAAACATTTAGCGTTGGAAGTTCTATGGAGATGCTCAGAGATTATCTGCCGCCAGATATGGCTTATGCACTGCCCCCGGGCACTGGTGGCGCTGGTATAAGTATAGGTGCGTTTATTTGTGGCGTTCCCATCGGTGCGATTTTTGGAGTCGTTTTTTTTGCGATTGGTGTTGCTTTAATCCTGTGGATTGCTAAGCTATTTGGCGGTGGCGGCGATTTTGAGAAATTAGCCTATACCTTTGCTGCGATCATGGTGCCGATTGCTGTTGTGAATGCCGGACTATCGCTTTTGGGCCTAATTCCTTTCATTGGACTGCTTTTCGGTTTGATTTCGTTTGGAGTCAGTATTTATAGTTTGGTGTTGCATATTTTTGCTGTGCAGGCCGTTACTGGCTTAGATACGGGTAAATCGGCTGCTTCGGTTCTTATACCGGGTTTGGTTATCTTTCTTTTCGTTTGTTGTTGTTTAGTGCTTGCTGCCATCATCTTGGGTCCAGCAGTAGGCGAGGCTTTCAATCAGGTTGGCCAGGGTCTTTATTAAAAAATAGCCTTAATCAAAAACAGCCTTCTGAAGCAAAATTCAGAAGGCTGTTTTATAATACCTACCATGAAAATTTCTAAAGAAGCTCTTGAGCTTAAAATTGGACAAATCCTTGCCGAACGTGGGCAAAAGGTGGCCTTTGCAGAATCCTGCACAGGTGGTTTGATCGGACATCGTATTACCAATATCCCTGGTTCCTCAGAGTATTATCTGGGCAGT
>JBNKMO010000002.1:0-13776 GCA_050293165.1 Anaerolineales bacterium
CGATCCCTCAGTGGGTGGCTACCTACTGAAACGCCTGGTCGGTGAAACCGAATTGAAGAGTCTCGAATCCGCTGCAACAACCAAGTCGAAGCTCGGCGCAAATGGACAATGGTTACATGCCCAGGACCCCGAAGGCGTACAGGGGTACACAGCTGCCTGGTATCTCTCCGACAAGAAGGGTGCCCCGCCTCCCGGCAGTGAAACCACAACGACAACTACCTCCACAACCACGACAACAACGAGCACTGGCTCGGCAGAAAACGCACCGGAATCGACCAAGCCGCTTCCGGCTGGCGCGCTTTCGCTGATCCCAACCGATAACGTCGCCTTCCGCACAAGCACGGCGATTTCCCCCGATACACTGATTCGCCGCATCCCGACAACTGAGAAAGTTATCAGCCTTGAGCCCTCTGCAGATACGATCAAAAAGATCGGTGTGATGGGCGAGTGGCTGAATGTCCGTGATGAAACCGGACGTGACGGTTATGTTGCTGCCTGGTACGTAAAATATGCCAGTGGCTCAACCGCTGCAACAGCAGAAGCCGCCACACCGGTAACCCCTGCTGCTGCCTCGAATAAAGTAAAAACCACCGCGCAGGCAGTCTCCTTCCGCAGCGAGCCAAAAATCTCTGCCGCTACCTTGATCCGCTATTTGGGGCTGAATGAAGAATTGGAGATCGCAGAACCCGGTGGCGAGAGTAAGATTGGCTCGAACAAGGATTGGTTGAAGGTTAAAGATGCCAGTGGTCGCGAAGGATATGTTGCTGCCTGGTTTGTTGCCCGCTAACTAAGGAAAGGTTCATTGAATGGCAGATCAGGCAGAAGCAACCAGTTCAGTTTTTATTTCCTATTCGCGGCGCAATAAAGCTTTTGCTGCAAAACTGAACGATAGTCTTGATAATAGTGGCATTGATGCCTGGGTGGATTGGGAAGGCATCCCGCTCAGTTCCGATTGGATGGATGAGATTACGCGCGCCATCGAAGGCGCCGATGCGTTTCTCTTTATTATTACACCTGATTCGCTGGCTTCGGAAGTTTGCGCTCAGGAACTGGAACAGGGGCTTAAATACAATAAAAAACTGGTCCCGATTTTGCATATTGAACCGGAAAAAGGTTCGACGATGCACGATGCGCTCGCCTCGACGAATTGGGTCTATTTGCGTGAGACGGATGACTATGATGCCACGCTGCCCGCATTGATCGATACGATCCATACCGATCTGGGCTGGGTGCGTCAGCATACACGTTTATTGAAACGTGCCAAAGAATGGGAGAAAAAAGAAAAAGATAATAGCTTTCTCTTGCAAGGTGCTGACCTGAATGATGCTGAAAACTGGATGGTGGAAGCCTCGTCACAAGAGGGGCGTGAAGTCATTCCGTTGCAAGGTGAATATATCCAAACCAGCCGACAGGCGGCCACCAGGCGTCAGCGCAACTTGTTGATCGGCGTCTCGCTTGCTTTGATCGTCAGCGTTGGGATGGCGATCCTCGCCCTAATCTCACGTAGTACTGCAATTGCGAATGAGCATGCCCGCGCAACTCAGCAGGTTATTGCCGAAGAAAACGAAGCCCAGGCCATTGCGAACGAACATGCCCGCGCAACCCAGCAAGTTATTGCTGAGGAGAACGAGGCCGAAGCGATACAAAATGCGACCCTTGCGCAGGCCCAGCGCGCTGCAGCAGAAGCACGTATCTATCAAACACAAGCTGGTGAGTTGGACTTGAGTACCCTGCTGGCGATTGACTCATGGCAGCGTACGCCCTCTTTTCTTGCTGAAGACATTTTGCGGCGAAACACTAGTTTGAGTCCCATACCGGTGGCGCAAGTTTCGCAGGGTGGTCGTATTTGGCGCATTAAAGATAGCCCTGAGGGGAAGTATTTCGCCACAGCCAGTGAAGATGGCAGCGTTTGCTTATGGGAAGAACAGGATGCTGCGCAGAAATTCTGCGTTCAACATGATGCGGCTGTTTATGACCTTCTCTTTAGTCTGGATGGCAGTCTCCTTGTCGCAGGTGGGGAAGACGGCATCCTTCGTTTGTGGAGCGTTGAAGATGGCTCCCTTGTTCAGAGTTACGATTTTAACGGGACTACGATCTGGGACGTCAATTTGCGTCCAGACGGCAACCAACTTGCGGCCTCGCGCGATGACGGGGTTGTCTCTTTAATCGACATGACTGATCTGGAAGCAGCGCCACGCAATCTTGAGCACGATAGCACAATCTACATGGCTGTTTATTCCCCCAATGGTGAGTGGCTGGGGATGGGTTCATCCTCAGGGAAAACATATCTGTGGAATGTTGATAGAAATTACACTCTCGATGGCGCTACACATACCGACGAAGTTTATGCCGTTGACTTCAGCGCAGATAGTCACTGGATGATAACCGGTGGTGCAGATAGTGTTGTGCGCGCCAGCGAAGTGACGCGTAATGGTCTCGCGCGCAGTGTAATGACGCACGGTGACTGGATCGAATTCATTGATGCTAGTTCAGATGGCAATTGGTTTGCCTCGGCCTCTGATGATAATAATCTTCGAATATGGGATGTTGAAACGGGGCTTGAAAAACTACGCATGGAGCATAACGGCTTCGTGATGCGTATGGATATCAGTGACAGTGGCGCCTGGATTGCTTCGACGGGCTATGACCAGACGGCCCGCATTTGGGACACCGTTTCAGGTAGTGAAATGTTCCAAATTCCTCTTGAAGGGCGAGGCTCGGCCATTCTCTTTAGTGAAGATGCCACGCGCCTTTTCGTTGGCGACGACAAAGGCAACCTGACCCTTTGGGATACTTCCGCGATTTTGGCACGTTTGAATATTATTGAATTCCCTGAGCTTGTCCATGAAGCGCGTTATTCGCCTGACGGCGCCTCGTTCGCTGTAAATACCGATCAGCGAAATATTTGGTCGTTGCCATGGGAAAGCACGCTTGAGATCAAAGACGGCACAGAAGCCACTGAAGTGGCTAAAACCGACGCGCTGACCTACGACCTCGCCTATAGCCCCGACTCAAAATGGATCGCCGCTGCTGTATCGCGCGCGAACAAGGTTCTTTTATACAACAGTGAAACCGATACTTCGTTTGAGATTGGGATGGATGCGAAAGTCTATGCAATTGATTTCAGCCCCGATAGCACGCAACTCGCTACCGGCGACGGAGGGAACTTCATCCGCTTCTGGGATTTGGAAAGCGGCACGGAAGTTGGTAACCTGGAACACGCAGCCTCCTTGCAAGCGATTAATTACCATCCGGATGGCAAACATCTTGTGGCCACTATGACTAACCGCATTGTCATTTGGGACCTTGAAAACAAGACCCAGGTGACCACGCTTTACCACATTGGTGAGTTGCATAATGCTACCTACAGCCCGGATGGGAAGTTGCTGGCAACAGCCAGTAGTGAAGGCACGATCCATCTTTGGGATGTTGAAAATAACTACTCCCTCAGCAAGACCGTTTTGCGGATGAATGGGCAGCCTTACTCGCTCGCATTTAGTCCCGATAGCAACCTTATCGTTGCCGGAAGTTCGAATGAATTTGCCTATATTTGGGATTTGACGCTGGGACAGGAAATCACTCGTCTGCCACATAGTGATGTGGTCTCGAGCGTCGAGTTTTCGCCCGATGGACTTGAACTTGCTACCGCTGCTCGAAAAGTTGTTCAGATATGGGATGTGCCGGCCCTACCCCTAACCTATACCGATACCCTTGTGGAAGATGCCTGCGCACATTTGGTTTCAAACCTGAGCCAAACTGAATGGGAACTCTTCTACTCCGGTGAAGAATATCGTCCGTTTTGCGCTGATCTCAGTGAAAAACAGTAAGACCTAAACTAAAAAACCAATATCAACCCCACATTTGGAGGAAGAATATGGATGCAACAAATACCGAACAAACGCCTGAAACCAGAACCCCTATTCTGGACATTGCCTGGATGCGTTACGCACAATTGGATGCCGCATCCAATAAGCTCTCGCGTCCACACTATGGCTTGCGCCGCTGGATAGCTATTTTAGGCGTCATGGCAGCTTTTCTTGCCGTTCTGACCGAAACTTATCCTGAAACCTTCCCGGTACTGGGAAAAGTTGTCCTTAAAGTCTTACTGATTATTGCCCCCATCTCGGCCTCAGTTTTGGCTGCTTTCTTCAATAAGTTTTACGGTGGTGGTGCCTGGCTTACCTTGCGTGCGGGTGCAGAAGAGATCAAGAAAGAAATCTATCTTTTCCGTACCGTCTTAAAAAATGAACCGCAGCGCCGTTCCTGGCTTGAAAAACGACTGGCTGATATTCATCGTCAGGTTTATCGTGGCTTGGGTGGTGAAATGGTGCTCGAACCGTACTCAGGCAATATCCCGCCTTATTATGATCCCAACTCACTCGATAGCGATGCTGGCTTCAACGACCTGAGTGGCGAAGAATACTTTGTCTACCGTTTGCAGGATCAACTTGCCTGGCATATTGGCAAGGTCAATCGCATTCAGAGCGAACGTACGCGTTTGCAGTGGTACATCCTTATTGCGGGCGGCGCTGGTTCTTTCCTGGCCGCAATGGGAGGTACCTTATCGATATGGGTGGCTGTCACGGCCTCGATTGCCTCAGCTTATATCGGTTGGCTGGAATTGCGCAACCTTGACCCCACACTGAAAAACTACAGCAAGGTGATTGTAGAACTGATGATTATTTACGATCATTGGAGAAATCTTGAGTTGGAAGAGCGCTCTGAAAAAGAAACCATCCAGATGATCAAAGCTACCGAGAAGATTCTCTGGAATCAGAATATGGAATATATCCGTTCCATGCAGGATGCCCTCGCGGATGCTGATCTGGCAGAGGCCGATCTTGTCGATCAGGTTTTGCAGCGTGCTGTTGATTCGGATAAACGCTTCAAAGAGGAATTGCGCAATAGCATTATCGATCACACCGATAAGACGCTCCGCGAAACTGAAGAGACTTTGGTTGAAACCTTTGAAGAAGCGCTCGGCACGATTGTGGAAGAAGCCTCCTCCGATCTTGTTCAACAAGAGTTAGCAGCGATGGCTGAGGCTGCTTCGGAAGCAGTTGAAAACATCGTTAGTCGTGTGTCGAAGGTGCGTTCTGCGATTGATGATATTGCTGCTGAGTTCGGGCATATTGATTTCAATGCCGATACCCCGGTCTCGGACGTGCATGCTGTATTACAACGTTTTCCGAAGACCGGCGAAGTTAAAGGCTAGAAACATGATGACGCCTGCTGATCCCACACTGAATGAGCCGGTTGAAGAGAAATCTCTTGCCGAGGTCGATGCTTTAGCTGCCGTAGGAGATGTTGCTGCCCCGGAAGTTGAAGGAGCGGCTGAAGCGAAATCCAGTAAGGGGCAGGCAGATGTTGAAGATGTGAAGCAGGTTGAAGTTGAGAGCGAATCGGAAAATCCAGAAGAGGAGAGTATGCCGATGGAAGATGTCCCTCAAGAAGAACGCAAACTACGTCCAGAAATCCTTCCCCATGCCTTTGTGGTGATGCCATTTGGTATCAAGAAAGGCTTTGACGGAACAACGATCAACTTTAATTCGATTTATCAGGATCTGATCAAACCTGCGTTAAGACAGGCGGGCTTTGAACCTTTTCGTGCAGATGAGGAGACGACCACCGGCGATATCTTGACTGACATGTTCCAGGAGCTTTTGCTCGCTGATCTGGTAATTGCGGATTTGAGCATTGATAACGCTAATGTTTTCTATGAGTTGGGTATTCGCCATGCTTTCCGTAAACGCGGCATTGTGCATATTCAATCGGGGCGCGCGTATATGCCCTTTGATATTTTCAATGTGCGCACGATCCCTTATCACACGACCGAAGAAGGTGTGCCTGATCCTGACTTTTTGGATAAGGATATTCAGGCGATTGCGCGCGTTACACGAGATACCTGGGCAACAGGGGTGGATGCGATTCACAGCCCGGTATTCAACCTGCTGACTGGTTTGAACGAGCCCGACCAGGGCAGCCTCCGTACCCCGCTGGCGACAGGCTTTTGGCGTGAATATAACGAATGGCAACAACGTGTGACCATTTCTCGCCGCCAAAAAAGAATCGGTGATATTCTGCTGCTCACAGAAGAAATCAGCAACCCGATGATTAAAGAGGAAGCGGTTGGCACGGCGGGGCAAGCCCTCGCCGATATGGGACGCAACGAACTCGCGCTTGAGCAGTATCGCAAGGGCTTGGAAGTGAACGGTGAAAATCTGAATTTCCGCCGTCAGGAAGCCTTCCATCTGAATCGTTTGGGACGGATTGATGAAGCGATTGTTAAACTTGAAGTGCTTCTGGCTGATCACCCCGGTGATACTGAAGCGATTTCCTATTTGGGGCGCATCTATAAAAAGACTTGGATGCACTCATGGGGGTGGGTTGATGATCCGAAGAAACGTCTAAAAACCGCTTTTGAGTCTTATCACTGGTTGATTAAGGCCTTCAATACCTACGTGAGGGGCTATCGCTCTGACCTGAATGACTATTATCCGGGTGTAAATGCGGTGACACTTGGGACAATCTTGATTTATTTGGCAGATCAGTTCGATGATGCTGAAGACCCTGATCCTGATATTACTGCGATCCGCTTGGTACTGCCTGAATTGCGCGGTGCGCTTGAATTTGCTCTGGAAACTTTCGCTGAAGATGAAAGTGTCGATTACTGGACTTTAGTCTCTTTGGCTGAGTTGCGCGTTTTAACTGCGCCCAAGCCGATGATGGTCACACGCGCTTATCGTAAAGCCTTGATTGCGGCACGCCGCAACCAGTTCTATTTGCAATCTTCGCTGGGGCAGTTGGAAATGCTCAAATTGCTTGAGATGCGCACTGAATTTGTTCAGGCTGGCATTAATGCGATCAACGATGAGATGCATCGTCTGGCACAACAAGAACCGGATGAGACCACTGAAGAAGAGAAGATGGAAGAGACAGAGCGCCAGGTCTTTCTCTTTGAAGGCTACACGGTTGATCCGGTTGACAGCAAGCGTAATCTTTTCCCTGCCACGAAAGAAGATGAAGTCCGGCAGGCGATCACGGAGGTTTTGGATAAATACAATGCCGATGATAATGATCTTGCCTTTACAGCAGGTCTCTCTGCGGGCACGGAACTGATCTTCGCTGAACTATGTGCGGAGCGTGGCATCAAAGTGGAAGCACACCTGCCTTTGGCGGATGCTTCTTATGTTCGCGATTTTGTCAGCCCCTACGGTGAAAAATGGGTTGAGCGTTTTTACAAAGTGCGCAATCACCCCCTCGTGGATGAGAAATATCAGGCCGAGCATCTTGGCGCTCCTAAAAAGGGCGATGACCTGTACGAGCGGAACAACCGCTGGGCATTGTACTCATCCTTGTTGATGGGCACTGATAAAGTTCGTTTGATCGCCTTCTGGAATGGTAAATCCACGAATGAAGATGATCGAGATGTTCGTCTGGTGAAATATATGGTTGATCTGATGCGCGATACAGGTGGACAAATTGAGCAGATCAACCCTGAAAAGTTGCTCAAATTGGATGGCCGCCGTACCGCGAAGAGCACTAAACCTGACGAAGCCAAGCCCGTCAAAAAAGAAGCACCTGCTGACCCCGAAGCGAGTAAAGCACCCAAGAAGAAACCTGCTAGCAAGAAGAAAAAGAAATAGCTGCTAATTGAAAAAAGAGACCGCGTTTTCAAAACGCGGTCTCTTTTTTTATGAGTTTTTATTTGTTATCTTCCACCAAAACCATTACGCTGGACACCTTATCTTTGGGATAGGGCCAGATTTCACCTTGTACACCGAGCGCGAGATAAAAATCTCCGGCACGGACGGAAACCTTGCCTTCCAACGTTTCGACGACAACTTCTTGTTCGGCATCGCCACCAACAGCGTCCACGAGGGGGACGAGCATGGTCAAGGCGCTTTTAACGCAAAATCCGGGGCGGGTTTCGATGTAGGTCTCTTCAAAGATGCTGGCTTCAACGGGCCAACGATCTTCGGGTGGGCTGCCTAGTTCGCTGACGAGATAGTCGCCAGCGTTAGCTGTTAGGGATTCTCCCCATGGTGTAGCAATTTCAATATCCTGTGGCATATTGGGTGGCGGAGAAAAACGTTCTACACGTCTCTCGACAATACTGCGATAAGGTTTGAAATCCAATGTTTTGATAATTGGATCATCTGATTTTAATAAGATCGGTTTGCTCATTATCATCCTTCCTTTTGAACGCAGCGATTCTAACACAAAGGACGATTATTCAGGCTTTTGTGATGCTTCTGAAACGATCTTTTGGGGTGGTGCTTAAGTAACTCATGTTACGCAGCGATATTGTAAATTCGAACGTTCTCCCCCCGGCCCCTCGCTTCGCTGGGGCATCCCCCCATTTTGCAAGCAAAATAGGGGGATAGAAATAGAGCTGCGGTTGGTCTCCCCTAAATTCCAGGCATTTGGTATTTAGCCGTTCGGGCCGCCACTGCGATGAATCTTTAGGCTAGACATTAAATCTTTTCGTAAATTCCTTTTCTTCTTTTTTGTGTTAATATCTTTGCGGACTCTCTCCGTAAATTATCCGTCCAAAGGAGTAATAAGAATGAAGATTGGTTTCACCTACGATTTACGCGATAGACATGAACCGGACCATCACTCCCCTATTGATTTTTACGGCGAGTTTGAGACTGAAGAAACCATTGCCGCAATTGTCGAAGCGCTTAGATCGTTAGGGCACGAAGTCATTCAAATCGGCAACCTGCCCTCTCTTTTACACTTTTTGGCGGAAGGCAATCGGGTTGAGCTGATTTTCAATATGTCAGAGGGCAGGTACGGGCGCGCGCGCGAATCGCAGATTCCTGGAGTGCTCGAGGCCTATCGCATCCCCTACACTTTTTCTGATCCGCATACACTTGCCATCTGTCTCGACAAAGGGCTGACCAAGGATATGTTGCGCAAGGCAAACATTCCCACACCTGACTATCAGGTGCTGCGCCCGTATGAGCCGATTAGGCTGACGGATGTTACGCTGGATGCGCTGCCTCTTTTTCTAAAGCCGCTTTACGAGGGCACCTCGAAGGGGATTGACGAGCGTGCCATTGTCCGCAGCGAAGCGCAAATGCAGGCGCGTGTGCACTGGCTTTGGGAGACTTACCAGCAGCCGGTGTTGCTCGAAAAATATCTGCCTGGGCGCGAGTTCACCGTCGGGCTGCTGGGCAGCGGTGCAGAGACGCGCGTGATCGGTGCCAGCGAAATTTCGCTCAAAAAAGAGCGTGAAGTATACGGCTTCTTTGAAAAAGAGGCCTGCGAAGAACTTGTCTCCTATGATTTTTTCACCGACCAGCCGCTCTACGATGAACTTGCTGAACTCTCCATCAAGACCTGGCAGCTTCTTGAATGTCGCGACGGTGGGCGCGTCGATTTCAAACTTGACGAAAATGGACGACCCTATGTGCTGGAAGCCAATACCCTGCCTGGCTTGCATCCCACTCATTCCGATTTGCCGATGATTGCGACCGGTGCAGGCATGCGCTATGCCGAATTGCTGGGAGAAATTCTCGGCTACGCCATACAGCGGATGGAACAAGCGCAGCGCTCGCCTTTCAACTTGCTCCCGTTTAAGGAATATTCTCTGTGAAATGGCATAAAACCACCCTACAGATCCGTACCCCGGGCAAAGGTCTCCACGAGATCACGCCCCTCGTACGCGCAGAATTACGCAATGCCCAAGTTGAAGAGGGGATGTGTACCCTCTTCCTGCAACATACGAGTGCTTCCTTGCTCATCTCCGAAAGCTGGGATCCCTCAGCCCGCGCTGACCTTGAGACCTTCCTGACGCGTCTCGTCCCCGAAGGTGAGCGTTGGTATACGCATACCCTTGAAGGTGCTGACGATGCCACTTCCCACATCCGCGCCATGTTGACGGATGTCAGCCTGAGCATCCCCGTTGATGAGGGCGACCTGTCACTGGGACAATGGCAGGGCATTTACCTCTTCGAGCATCGTAACCGCCCGCACCAACGGCGGGTCTTGATGCGTGTGCTCGGCATAGCGTAAGAAAATCCTTAGAAATTCGAGCGACTGTAAAAAGTCGCTCTTTTTTGTGGTATTATGCCGTAAATCCCACATAAACTGTCTGAATATTTAGGAGTATCCTGTGCACAAGAGTGAGAAGACTTTATTGAAATTTGCGGTTATTGGTACGTTGGTTGCGTTTGTCATGGCGTTGTTTAGCTATCTCTTTTTTCGAGAACCGGCTGCCCCAAGCGTGACGCAGCCGGTATCCACTTTGGGCGAGGCAGATGCCACAGATAATGGAAGCCAGCCGATGGGCGAGGACGATCCGACGTCCACATCCGATTTGCCAACCTTTGAGATTGATGCTGCCCAATCGGAAGTCCGCTTTACCTTGAACGAGCTGCTCGGCGGCGAGCCGACCACCGTTGTCGGAACAACCAATCTGGTTAACGGGACGATCAGCTTTTCGGTAGATGCTCCGCAGGATGCGAAGCTTGGCGAGATCGCAGTGAATGCACGCGGCTTTGCAACGGATAATGGTTTTCGTAATCGCGCCATCCATAACGCGATTTTGGACACGGGCAGCTACGAATATATTCGCTTTGTGCCCACAGCAATCACCGGCCTACCGGATGCACTGACGCTGGGAGAGCCTGTCTCGCTTGAGATTAGCGGTACGTTGACCATCAAAAATATCTCGCACGAGGTGACCTTCAGCGCGCAGGTGACGCCTGTCTCCGAGACAGAGCTTGCCGGTCATGCCAAGACGATGATTGCCTATGCCGATTACGACATTTTCATACCTTCAGCACCACGTGTAGCAGATGTGGATGAAGAAGTTTTATTGGAGATCGATTTTGTAGCTCTCTTGGCGAGCGAGTAATTTCCCCAAAGAAAAAGTCCCCGAATTTCGGGGACTTTTTGATTCTAGTGGGTGTGTTCGTGATGGACGTGTCCGTGTTCAAGTTCTTCTTCGCTCGGCGCACGCAGCGCAACGACTTGAACAGAGAAGTGCAGTTCTTTGCCTGCCAGTGGGTGGTTGAAATTGAGTTTTACGATATTATTTTCAACCTTATCTATGCGGGCGTAAGTGGGCTGACCTTCTTCGTTTTCTACCTGTAATTCGGTGCCCACTTCAACGGGAATGTGATCGGGAAATTGATTTTGGGGAATTTCTATGAAGGCTTCGGGGTCAAATTCACCATAGCCCTCGGTGGGTTGCACGACTACATCTTTGCTTTCGCCGATCTTCATGCCGAGCATTTCACGTTCGAGGCCCGGAATGATATTGCTATGGCCCTGTAAAAATTCGAGCGGTTCCTGTCCTTCTGATGAGTCGACGACTTCTCCGTCAATGAGCAGACGGTAATCCATCGCCACTACCAAGTCTTTTTCTACTGTATCCATTTTTCTCCTTTGGGCATATCGCTGATATGCGTTTTTTGCCTTGTGCTTGCTTAGGCGTATAGTTTTTTAAGTTCACTTTCTGCCTGATTAAAGTTTTCCTGCAAGGTTGGCAGCAGTGTGGCAATCTCAGCAAAGGCTTTCTCTTTGCCTTTGCTCTCCAGAGTTGCAGCCAAGGCTGAGAGTGTTGTAGCTCCCACGGTTGCACTTGTTGATTTTAGCGTATGTGCAGCGCGCACAAAATCTTCAATATTTGCCTCTGTGGGCGCTACGGTGAGTGTCTTTAGCAATTCGTGTGCATTGCTATAAAACTCATCAAGAATTTCGCGAATGAAATCCTCAGCGTCTTCTTCCATGAAATCACGATATGAATCTAAAACCGATGTGTTGATCATGAGCAAATCTCCTTAGTATGAGGAAACCTGTACTTGATTGCCGCCTGCGCTTTTTGCACGGTAGAGCGCTTCGTCTGCCGTTTGAATAATATCATCCAGCAAGCTGGGTGAATTCGTCATTTTATGGATGGTTGCCACACCAGCACTTGCGCGAATGGTGACTGCTTGGTTGTCCGGTAGAATGAGCTGTGTGGTGGCAATCCCTTCGATGATGCGCATTGCAGCTTTTTGTGCGTTTTTCAGATCGGCTCCAGGTAAGACGACCAAAAACTCATCGCCTGCCCAGCGCCCGATCCCATCGTAGGTGCGACTACGCTGTTGAATGACCTGTGCTATCAGTTTAAGCGCTTCATCACCGACAAGATGACCATATTGATCGTTGATTTCCTTGAATTTATCAATATCTAAAAAAATGACACTGATCGGATCAGCGATGCGGCGGGCGCGTTCCAGCTCCCCTCGTGTGAATTTATAAATTGCGCGACGGTTCATTAGTCCGGTCAGGGTATCGACCATAGCCAATCGTTCTAGCTGATTTTTGGCTTGCACAAGATTGTCTTCAAGGGTCAACACACGTTCGCCAACTGCGATGCGCGCTTCCAGTTCTTGTGGGTGGAAGGGTTTTGTCAGATAATCATCTGCCCCTGAATACAATCCTGCCACGATGTCCTCGTTGCGATCATTTGACGTGAGCAGAATAACATACACATAGCCGGGTAATTGTGAAGTACGAATCTTTTGAATCAACTGGATGCCATCAACGCCTGGCATATTCCAATCCGTGATGACAAAGCGAATATGCTTATCCTGAATATGTTGCCAGGCCGCCTCTCCGCTATTGGCCAGAACGATTTCATGCCCCAACCGAGCTAAGGTCTTTTCGACCATGCGTCTTTCTATGCGTTCGTCGTCTACAACCAGAATTTTCATTACAAGCTCCGTTGCACAATTATACCCGTGTTTAAGCCAATGATTTGACAAGCTACTCAGCGGAGGGGTATAAATATAGCACAATTGAACGGGGAGCCTTTAATGGCTGAGAGGAGCGTAGAGCTCGACCCGTATAACCTGATCTGGATAATGCCAGCGGAGGGACTTTGTATACATCATCAAACATCCTCCCAGTGGCGAGGATGTTTTTTTCTTTAAGTTCCCTCTCCTTCTTAGGGAGAGGGCGAAGGGTGAGGGCCTATGCCCAGCCGTGCTATTGTTTTTATTAATGGAGAAATCCCGAATCTCGACGCTGCCCGCCAAATTCTGCGTCCCGAAGATTTTATTATCGCCGCAGATGGAGGGACACGTCACGCGCTTAATTTGGGCTTGCTTCCGGCTGTTGTCATTGGCGACCTCGATTCACTGGATGCCGTTAACCGCCATACCATCGAAGAGGGGAATGCGGAAATACTCCAATACCCCGTCGATAAGGACGAAACCGATCTCGAGCTTGCCCTGCTTTATGCACGCGAACACGGCTACGAAGAAATCCTGCTCATCGGCGCATTAGGTGGACGTCTTGACCAAACCCTCGGCAACCTGTCTTTGCTCACCGATCCTGCCCTTGCGGGGCTAGACGTACGGGTGGATGATGGTGCTGAAGAAGCCTTTTTTGCGCGGAAACAAATTGAAGTCCACGGGCGAAGCGGCGATGTTGTCTCGTTGATCCCTTGGCATGGTGATGTCATGATCCTTCGCACCGAAGGCTTGCGCTGGCCACTCCAAAATGAAACCCTTTTTGCTCATCAAACACGCGGCATCAGCAACGAGCTGACCGCGGAAAAAGCCTATGTCGAAATTGGAACTGGGCTATTGCTCATTATTCACACTCGTGAAAGTGCGTCGCACCAAGTTTAGCAGAAAGTGTCTGTCGACGGGCTTTTTGCTCGTTGGTAGATTTTTTTGTAGATGGTGGTGCGACGCACGTCTTATTTGAAAGGAACCAAAATGAAAAAAACACTTTTACTCGTACTCGTTTTTGCCTTTGTTCTTGCTGCTT
>JBNKMO010000003.1:0-13831 GCA_050293165.1 Anaerolineales bacterium
GTCTTGATACTTCTCCTGACTTACTCGCGCGGCGGTTTGTTGATGTCGCTCGCGGCGACAGGCTTAACATTTCTTGTCGCAGGACGGAAGGATATTCAGCGTGTTTGGCAGTGGTTTGCGCATCCTAATCGTAACGCAAAGGATGACGCGAAATCCTTCGATATAAAAGCGCTAGGATTGCGTGCGGGTATTGGATTACTTTTTATTGGCACGCTCTGGGGTGGAGGCGTGTTGCTTGCTCAACGGAATTATTTCAGCAGCATCTGGACCGGGATTGCCCAGGCAGATGACTTTGCCGATTACTTTATTAAAGCCAAAGCTGGCGGGCGCGTGAGCTATCTGTGGTCAGCTGTGCAGGTCTTTTTACAACATCCGGTCTTGGGTACAGGATTTGGTGGCAGTGGTTTCCATCTTTTTCAAAACTTGCCTGATTGGTCACTCTCAAATGTCCCTGAAATTACCGAGCAGCTTGCTTTTGATAGCGGCATATACCCTAACCCGAAAAATCTCTATCTGCGCCTGCTTGCGGAGAATGGTCTCTTTGGCTTTATGACTTTCGTCAGCTTTTTGTTTGCCATCCTTGCACAGAGTGTTGATGCATTACGCCGTGATAGACTGAAAGTGGCTGGCGTTGCGGGCCTTTTCTCATGGGTAGCGATCTTGATCTACTACTTCATGCAAGATTCCTTTGCAATGGCCGAACTGTGGGTGAACTTTGGTATTATTCTGGGGCTAACATCTACCCTCACCCCCAGCACCTCTGGAAAAGAAACCGCTTTGCGTCCCAAAGGGCGAGGGGAGTCATAGGAGTATTATGATCGTTCTTTCCGTAGGGATGCCGCGCGCGGGGTCGGGCTGGCACTACAATATCATTCACGATTTGATGGAAGTTGCAGGCTATGACGATGCTCGCGAAATTCGTGAAAAATATCATCTGCAAAAGATTTTGACCGAAGTGAACGTCAATATCGGTGTATTGTCGTTACGCCGTTTGGGGATGGTGATGGTCCCTGCGTTAATGGGGCGGGATTTCGTGCTCAAGGCGCATGCCGGTCCCACAATTTGGTCGCGGACGCTCGCCACCCTCGGCTTGCTACGGATTGTCTACATCTACCGCGACCCGCGCGATGCGATGCTCTCGGCGTACGAATATGGTCGCCGTACCGCTGAACAGGGACGCCCAAATTTCTTTGCAAAATACGATACTTTTGAGAAGACGCTTGACTTTATGGCAGACTATGTTGATGTATGGGATGCGTGGATGAGCGAGAAGCGTGTACTCGTGGCGCGCTACGAAGACCTACTGATGAACTACGACGCTGAGATCGAACGTCTGCTTGACTATCTTGGTCTGGATGCAGGAGACGATGCCGTTCAGGGTGTGGTAGAGAATTATCGTCCCGGTAAAGCAGATGCGGGGCAACAAGGCTTGCATTTCTTTAAAGGGAAAATTGGTCGGTACAAAGAGAAGTATACAAACGATCAGCAAGCCCAAATGCGGGAAAGGTTCGGCGCTGCACTACAAAAGATGATGTATGAAATCTAAAGTGTGGATGCAGCGCAGTTCTTAATCTGAAAAGGAAATGAGACTTTTCTTACGAAGGGATAGTTTTCGGGTATCATAGAGCCATGCGAAAATTTGACTCACCTTATATTGCTGACTGGTTTGCAATCTCGTTGCGCTGGTTTATGCTTTTTACTTTTGGGGCGACGGTGCTTCAAAATAGCAGCTTTTTTTCGCTTCTCCCGCTTTTCGCACTGGTTTTGTGGAATTTGATTTTGAGTATGATGGCGGGATTAAATACACGCTTTGCTAATCATCGCCCTTTGGTGATAGGTGTTGATTTACTGTTTGCGGGTTTGCTCTTTTGGTTGCAAGGCGGTTTTATGGGGGCATTTTACGGGATTGCGATTTTACCGATTTTGAGTGGCGCAATCTATTATGAAGTTTTAGGTGGGCTGCTGGCGGGAGCAGTGATGGCTGCTGTTGAATTGCTTTTTGCCTACTTTGCCGGTGAACTTGTTTTTGGCAGTATTGCGGCAGGAGCAACGCTGTTTTTTGGCTTGCTCTTTGGTTTTTTGAGCAATCGTATGATTAACACCTTGCGTAAAAAACGTGAGGATGTTCAGAACGTTGCACTTCAGAAGCGTCATATGGAAAACGAGCGTTTACGCGCGATTTATGAATTGACCTCCACATTGACATCAACATTAAGTTATCGCCACGTGCTTGAAGCAGCGCTCGATCTGAGCGTGAAGGCGTTGAATCCTGAAACGGAAGATGGTTTTGGCGATCAACTTGTGAGCGCTGTGTTGCTTTTTGTTGGTAATTCACTGATTGTGAAAAGCTCACGCCGTTTTACAGGTGCCGATCAGCGCCTGACCTTTGAGGGCGCTGAGGGAATTTTGAGCCGCGCTTTTGCAGATGGCGAGCCGGTACTAACCCAAAATATAGGCTACGATCCTGAACTTAGCCATGTAATTGCTTTGCGCTCGTGTACATCGAGTTATTGTTTGCCGCTTCGCACAGGCTTAACGGTTTATGGGGCTTTACTTTTTGCACATCCTGAGCCTGATTATTTCACGCAAGACCGCCGTGATTTGCTGGATGTTGTCAGCAGGCAAGCCGTCATCGCTATTCAGAATGCGCGCTTGTATCAAGACCTGGTTGAAGAGAAAGAACGCATGCTCGAAGTGCAGGAGGAAGCGCGCAAAAAACTCGCTCGTGACCTGCACGATGGCCCGACACAGTCGGTTTCGGCGATTGCGATGCGCATCAATCTCATCCGCATGATGCTGACGAAGGCGCCTGATAAAGTTGAAGGTGAACTGGTACGCGTTGAAGAGTTGGCGCGTCGCACCACCAAAGAGATCCGTCACATGCTTTTCACCCTGCGCCCGCTCGTGCTTGAATCGCAGGGCTTACGCGCCGCACTCGAATCGATGGCCGAAAAAATGGAAGAAACTTACGATCAGCGCGTCGAGATTGACGTGGACGATAAAGTCATCGAACAACTGGAAATGGGCAAGCAGGGTGTTATTTTCTTCATTTCAGAAGAAGCCGTCAACAATGCCCGTAAACATGCCAAAGCCTCACTCATAAAAGTGCGTCTGCGTGCTTTGGAACATAGCCTGCTCCTGTTGGAGATCAAAGATAACGGTGTTGGCTTCAATGTGGAAGCTGTCAATACGAATTATGAACAGCGCGGCTCATTGGGAATGGTCAATCTCCAAGAACGTACCGAGTTGATTAATGGGTTGCTCCATCTTGATTCTGCGCCCAATAAGGGGACGAGTGTGCAGGTATATATTCCTCTCTCCGAAGACGCTGCCGACCGCCTTCACCGCTCGAAAAAACAATAGAAAGGTTCTCTTCATGCCAAGCGCAGACGGTCTCTATTACTTCTCTCACGAGGCAGATGACCCTGAAAGTTTGCCCATTCTGCTTATTCACGGCGCAGGCGGTTCCCACCTTTACTGGCCGCCCGATATTCGACGCCTAAATGGTTTTCGTGTCGTCGCGCTTGATCTCCCCGGGCACGGAAAATCAGGAGGCATTGGACGCCAAAATATCCGCGATTATGTAGATGCCGTTCAAAGTTTTATGGATGCGATTGACATGCCAGCCGCCGTCATCGTTGGACACTCGATGGGTAGTGCCATTGCCCTTCAGCTTGCGCTGGACGCTCCTGACCGCGTGCTTGCTCTCGCTATGGTAGCAGGAGGCAGCCGTTTGCGCGTGGCTCCGTCAATTCTCGAAAACGCAGCCAACCCTGCAACATTCCCTCTTGCGGTAAAAACGATCAACGACTTGGCCTTTAGCGCTGGTGCAGACCCCCATCTGCGCGAACTCGCTTCCCAGCGTATGGAAAAGGAGACACGTCCCACCGTTCTGCACGGCGATTTCCTCGCCTGTAACGACTTTGATGTCAGCGAGCGCTTGGACGAAGTCAAGAAACCGACGCTGCTCCTCTGCGGCACAGCAGATAAAATGACCCCGCTCAAATATTCACATGCTTTGCACGAAGAGATCAAAGGCTCCGAACTAGTCGAGATCGAAGGCGCCGGTCATATGCTCATGATCGAAAAATCACACGAAGTAGCCCAGGCGCTCGAAGATTTTATCGACAGACTTTAGAAAAAAAATCCCCGCTCTTTTATAAGCGGGGATTTTTTTAGCGCTAAGCTTTAAAAATCATCGTCGTCAAAATCGACGTCATCATCGTAGTCTTCGTACTCGTCTGCCCAATCCAATTCGATAGGTGAGAGACCGATCACTTCCAACTCCGCTACACATTCAGGACAAGTTTTTTTCTGCCCTAAAAAGGGTGCCTTCGTAAATACGACATTCGCATCGCATTCAGGGCAGGCGCCGATTACGGGCTTCTTCTTAGAAGTCGTCATCGCTATATCCTTCATCGTCGTCGTCATACTCGTATTCATCTGCGGGCCAATCAAACTCGAGCGGTTCGAGCCAAACAACTTCGAGACGCGCATCACATTTTGGGCAGGTTACAATATCACCCAGACGAGGATTATTTCCCGTACTGACCATTTCCTGACAAGAAACGCAGCTTGCTTTCATTGCAAAAGAGCCTCCAAAGCAAAATAAAAAATGAGAGTAAACAAAGCCTCGTGGCTTTGACTTAGTTCTCATTTTACGAGTAGGGCGTATAAATTTTGTTGAAAAAAGCGATTAAAAACTGTACCAAAAGTTCTTTCTTGTATAAAGTTTTTTACGCCGTAGTTCTACGGTTTTAACGTATATCCAGCCCCCGTAACTGTCAAAATATAATATGGATTCTGCGGGTCTTCCTCGATTTTGCTGCGCAGACGTTTGATCAACCCGCGCACCAGATCGCGGCTGCCCTTGCCGCTATAACCCCAAACATATTCGATCACTCGATCGGATGAGAGAGTCTGCCCTGCATTGACCATCAAAATATAGAGTAGACGAAACTCCAATTGCGTCAGGCGTTGAGGTGCTTGGTCTTTGACTTTTACTGTGCGCTCTGATGGCTCCAGGACGATGTCACCTTTGGTCAGGATAGGCAGGCTGAAAAGCGGCACACCTGAGACACGCCGCATTAGCGCACGTACCCGTGCAATAAAAACGCGTGTGCTGTATGGGCGGAAGAGAACTTCGTCCACGCCCGCATCAAGTAGGGCAATATAGCCATCTTCGGTTTTGTACTCGGTCACGACGATGATCGGCGCTGGCGTAAAGGCGCGCAATTGTTTGATGGCGCTGAGAGGGATGTCTTGCTTAGGAAAGGTGAGCACGATCAGGTCGGCGGTGTTTTCGCGCCAATCGCTGATGATCTTCTCAAAATCCATGCTGATGCGCACGAAAAAGCCCGCACGTTGTAAACCAAGCCGCAGTGCGGCACTTTCATCGGAGTTGTGGGAAAGTAATAAGGCTTCCATCATCACCTCATAAACTACTTCGACATGACCTCGCTCTTTTTGAAGCCATATTTTTCATAGAGCCCGTGCGCATCGCGTGTGCGCAAGAGTTGGGAATGCTCAGGGATATCAGGATGTGCCTGAATGAAGCTGACGATTTCTTTGCCGATTCCCTTGCCCCGATGCTCTTCTGCGACCATCACATCGGCAATCCACGCAAAGACGGCTTTATCAGTTACCACTCGTGCAAAACCGATCAATGCTTCATCGAGAAAGACGCCCATACAAATTGAGTTCTCAATGGTCTTTTCGATCAATTCCAACGCTCTGTCTGGCGCCCAATAGGAACCATCCAAAAGCTGCTTGACAGCTTGGGGAGAGAGCTTGCTTTTGTCATCGCTAATGAGATAGTTGTGGAATCTTTTTTGCATTTTTTTTCTTTCGTACCAGCAGATCACAAAAGTCTCAAAGACTTTTATGATCTATCTAGATCAAGCTCAATAAAATCTCTTTTGCCTTTTCGAGCGCCCGCGCGCGATGGCTAATGCGGTTTTTTTCAGCTTCGTTCAACTCCGCCATCGTACACCCTTTTTCGGGAATGTAGAAGATCGGATCGTAACCAAAACCGCCTGCGCCGCGCTCTTCGGGGATGATCTCCCCTTCGCAGGCGCCCTCGGCAAAGTGCGTTTCGCCACCCGGCAGGCTAATGGCGATCGTGGCACGGAAACGCGCTGTCCATGGGTGGGGGGACGGAAGCAAGTTTTGTAGCAGATAGGCGCGTCGGTCTGCATCCGTTGCATTGGGAGCAGGGGCGTAGCGTGCCGAGTAAAGGCCGGGCGCACCGTTGAGCGCATCCACTTCGAGACCGGAATCATCGGCAAGGGCGATTAATCCACTTGCGTTTGCAAAGGCATTCGATTTGAGCGCGGCGTTTTCGGCGTAGGTACTGCCGGTTTCGGCGACATCCAGCTGGATGCCGAGGTCCGCAGGGGTGATGAGTTGGATGGGCAGGTCGTGCAGGATGGCTTGCAGTTCGCGCAACTTGCCCTGATTTTGGCTTGCCAGCAACAACTTGATCATTTTTCTCCTTTAGACTTGATCTTGTCCAACGCCCATTTAGCATGGTCACGGACGAGTGGCTCAATGTCGGTGAGAGCGTTTTCCAATGCAGGGATGGCGGCCGGATGGCCCGCGTTGCCAAGCGCGACAGCGACATTGCGCAAATAGCCGCGCCGCTTGGCTCGCTTGACGGGGTTGTTTTTGAATTTCTTGTTGAATTCTTGTGGGGTGAGAGAGAGTTCGGTGATGAGATTCTGTTCAGGTTCCAACGTTTCAACGTTCAAAGGTTCAAACACTTTCCCGTTCCACGGACAGACAGTTTGGCAGATGTCGCAGCCGAAAATCCACTCGCCGAGTTGTGGGCGCAGTTCTTCTGGGATCTCGCCTTTGTTTTCGATGGTTAGATAGGAAATGCACAAGTTCGCGTCGAGGGTGCGGTCGGACAGGATGGCTTGAGTGGGACAGGCGTCGAGGCAGCGCGTACAGGTGCCGCAGTGGTCACTGGTGAAAGGCTCGTTGGCGGGAAGTTCGATGCCGAGCAGGATTTCGGCGAGAAAGAAGTACGAGCCAACTTTGGGGGTGATAAGACAGGTATTCTTCCCGATCCAGCCGAGACCGGCGCGCTGGGCAAGATCGCGTTCGAGGATGGGGCCTGTGTCCGTGTACCAGCGGTTGAGAACGCTGTGCCCAACTTCGGTTTCGATGAAGTTAATGATGGCTTGCAGTTTTTCTTTTAGAAAAATATGGTAGTCGTCTGTGAGGGCGTAGGCGGCGATTTTGCCGATTGGGCTGTCGCCCCCCTCTGCGCTATCGGGCAGCTCCCCCCTTCGGGGGGAGCCCGGCTGGTAGGGGAATGCCAACACAAGGATCGATTTGCACTCGGGCAGGATCAGCATTGGGTCCGCGCGGCGTTGACGGGCGTCTTCGTGTGCCAAATAATCCATGGACGCATGCCGCCCCGCATCCAACCAATTTTCGTAGGTTGAGATGTGGGGCGGTTCTTCAGGCGTGGTGATACCAGTCAGGATGAAGCCTTGTTTTTTGGCTTCGTTTTTTATCTTTAGGGCAAGTTCCCTGCTCACAATTAGCGCACGACGATATCGACGTAAAAGAATTCGCCGAAGTTTGCTCCAGCGGTGTTTACCATGCGCCAATAGCTTTGATAGCTGCCAGCACTCAATGGGGCAGAAAAGACGACGGTCACGTCGATACTTTCATTTGGGGCAACTGTCGAATTCATTGTGCGGGGTTGACCGTTCATCTCCTCGCCATAACCAAAGGCAAGTCGGTAACTCTCTGTCCATGTGCAGGTGCCGGTATTTTTGATGCGCCAGGTCTTTTCGAAGGCTTGCCCCGGCGACATTTCGGTACCATCCTGTACACTAACATCTGCAACCCAAGCAGCATTATCGCAGTATTGATCAGTGGGAGTTGCTTCTACGGCAATGGTTGCTTGAGCCGTGGCGGTTTCAGTAGGCAAAGGCGTCTCTATCGCAATCGCGGATGTAGGTACCGGCGTCGCAGTCTCTTGCTCGGGCACGGAGGTTGCTGTCGCAGCAGAAGTCGCTGTCGTAACCGCTGCGGTTTGGGTCAACTCTGCGATGACAGTTTGAGCGGCAGCCGTGTAGATCTGATCCACGTCAGCGGTTGGGGTTCCCGTCTCTGCTGGGGTGCATGCCGTGATTAGCAGGGTTGCCAACAGTGCAAAGATGATGCCTTTTGTCCTCATGATCTTCTGGTTTTACCTGGTTTGTTCAAGAATCAAGACCCTAGATTATTTGGTAGAGTGTGTTATCTTCCGTCGGTAACTTTAATGTCAACGCAGAGTACGCCGCCAAAATAAACGTCTCGGTCATTGACTAAAATAAAGCAAGTTGTATATTGCCCATTATCGAGTGGCGCGGTTAGATGGGCACCAATATCAATCGTCCCTCCCGGTGGCACAGATGGATGACTGGCACTCACGCCGATCTTATAGGCTGGATTGGCTGCATCCAACGGGTTGCTATCCCCGGGGCGTACCGGGTCACTACTACTTGAAACAGGGATTAGAACATAACCTTCATCCCATGTGCAGACTCCAGAATTGTAAACACGCCAAATTTTCTCAAAATCGGTTCCTGCAGGAACTACGGAGCCATCGGCATAATTAACATCAAGCGGGCTGCCGTAGGTCATTGCGTCACAGATATCTCCCGATTGGGTGGCAAGTGCGACGGTTGTCGCGGTTGGGATTGTCGTCGGGATGACGCCAGCGAGAGGCGTAAGTGTTGGTAGAGTAGGATCAAGCGTAGAGATAGCCGTTGGTGCATCCAGGTTAATCAAGGTCGCCGTCGGTTGTGGAATGGTGGTCTCAGTTGGCGGAGGGGGAGTCGGCGAGAAGGCGGCTGCGGTTTGCGTCAGTTGGGCAGCAACGGTCGATGCTGCGGATGTGAAGATCGCAGCGGGGTCAACTTGTGTTGGGGTTGGTTCCTGAAGCCCGGCAGCAACATCTGATCCGCAGGCGGTTAATGCTAACAGTAAGCTGAGAAGTGGAACCATTTTCCAGATAGTTTTCATATTTTTCATTGTAGTCTCCATCACGGCAAAAGGAATGCCGTTTCTTAGAATCGTGTTTTTATTATAATCTACCCATTCTTGCAGGGCAAAAGGGAGTTTAGAAAGAAAATGGCTGCCAATTGGCAGCCATTTTTTGGAAACCCTTTGTTTTATGGGTTTGGATTTACCCCTGTCAGGATATAGCCTGCCTGTAATTGCGAGAGAATGTCTTGTGCGTCTTGCGCTTTTCCCTCCGGCAAATGTTCAGCGTTGATATTTTCAAGGATTAGCGGCGATGTGATGTTGATCCCGCCTGTCCCTGCGATCAATTGGGGCCAGGCAGATTCGATGGCGTGGACCACATCCGGTTGAATTGTGGCAACCAGGTTGCCGGTAATTTTTTGCGGAGGCAAATCGCTGACAACCAATATCCCGTTGCTGGAGAGGTAAAGCATCAGGTCTTCATTTGCCAGTTGCGGGGAGACGTACATCGTCTCGACCGTGTGATTGATGAGATAGTCCGCGTAAGCGTTGTACTCGGCGAGGGGCGCGTCATCGGGAATCTCGACGAAGAGCGGATAATCGTTAAAGGGCCCCGCCCAAGGTTGACAGAGCCCACAGGCGTATTCCTGCCCTTTGCGGAATGCCGCCAACATGATTTGCCCAACAGGATCATCTTTGGGGATCATTAATCCAGTATGGTAATCGACAGTGATGGTTGCGCCGATGTAGCCTGCCATAAACGCCGAGATGTCCGGGCGTTCGGTATTTGCCAATACGCTCAGGTTTCCGCCCGCAACCATGTTGGGAATATTGACCGAAAGGAATTGCGCCTGTGGCGCTAGCGGCGCTAATTCTGCCAAGCCGGGGTCAGGCGGCAAGGCGATCACAACGCGCAGGGCAGGCTCAAGGTCTTCGGCAGACAGGTTGTTGCGCACCTGAAAGTGCATCCCCGCGCTTTGGGCGAGATTGTAGACAAGGGTCTGATAGGTGTTCGAGAGTTCCTGATCCAGATCGGCGGGAACGACGAGAATAGCCAGGGGGATTTCAGGGGTAGGGGTTAACGTCGCTTCGGGTTGAGGCGCTGTTGTTGCCGTGGAAGCAACTTCCGGTACCGCGGGCGCTTCCGTGGCGGCGGAACCGCCGCATCCCATTAAGAGGGAGGCAGCGAGGGTGAATACGAGAAAGGTTTTACCAAAGTGTTTTCTTAGCAGCATGGGGTAGTCTCCATTTTAGATTTGTTGAATTTTACCCGATAGCTGCGTTAAAGAAAAAAGTGACTGTCATTTTCATGACAGCCACTTGATGGTTGGGAGTTCGCTTATTTCGCGACGATCTTGATTTGTTTCGGACGAGCGGCTTCCACTTTGGGAAGGGACAGGTTGAGAATACCGTTTTTGATCTTGGCTTCCACGTTGTCGGCGTCGATCTCGCTGGGAAGGCGCAAGGTGCGGATGAATTTACCCTCGGGTAGTTCGCGCAGTAAATGCTCGCCATCTGAGGTCTTGTACTCGCCTTCGATGCGTACGACGTTGTCGAGCACCTGAATATTGAGGTCGTCGGCGCTCAGGCCGGGCACAGCGGTAGTGATGATGAATTCGTTGTCTTCTTCGCGTACGTCAACGCGCAGGGTATAGGCATTTTCAGCGTTCATCATCCGACGGTACATCTGGCGGTGTGGGCGAATGTAGTAAGTCATTTTTTTGTCTCCTTTTAGACACCAGTTAATATTGAACTATGGCTATAATAACCAGTAAGCATAAGAAAAATGAAAACAAAAAATTTAAATTTTGTAAGAAGGGGAACAAATCTGAACGAAGGAACGTCTATCATCAGGAGGTACCTATGAAAAAAATGATTTTACTTGTAAGTTTGATGTTCTTGATGGCGGCTTGCGCCTCGCAAGCGCCCGTGGACGAGGGGCCTGCTGCGCCTGAAAGAAGTATGGATGCGGCTACAGAAGAGGTCAGTGAACCTGCACCTGCGCCGGTTGTAGATACGGCCGGCACCCTACCACCGGAGGAAGCTCAACCTGTTCCCACCCCGAACACGGTTCTGCGCCCCCTGGTAGAGGAGGCACGTCAGGATCTGATTGAGCGATTGAACGTTTCTGAAGAGGATATTGTTCTCGCTAAAACTGTGGCGATTAACTGGCCCGACTCCAGTCTTGGCTGCCCGCAACCGGATATGGTGTATTTGCAGGTGATAACACCGGGCTACAAAGTCACCTTTACCGTAGATGGTCAGTTTTATAATTACCACAGTGACGAAAGCAGTACCATTGTTTATTGCGCAGCCGGAGATGGATATCCAACCATTCCGCTTAATCCAGGTGACATCACAGATGGTGAACCCTGGGTTCCGGTAGACTAGTCCTAGAGTTCGTCTAGAAATTCACGAGAACATCTACATTCTCATGTGAATAGGGCACAATTCTTGTTTAGTAAGACAATAAAAAAGCCCCCGCCAAGTTGGCGGGGGCTTTCTTTGCGTTCAATCGATGATCTAGTGGTGCTCGTCGTTGTGCCCGTCGGTGTGCCCGTCATGATGATCCCCACGCTTTTCGTGTCGGTCTTCCTTACCATGGTGGTCATCATCGTCGAAGACGAAGTCATACGTATATTGACCATAGTTTGTGAAGCCGTCCGGAGCATCGAAGGTGACAATCATCACCGCGCTGCCAGCATCTTTGAGTACTTTCTCAACCTCGAAGAGACCTTGCTCAGTCATTGCGTCCAACTTCATGGTATGGACTTTGTATGTGGTCTTATTTCTCTTGGTCTTGATACCAACAAATGTGACGGTGAAGTTGTTGTCGATCGGCACTACTTCAGTGATGTCCATGAAGACAGAAGGATCAGTGCCGTCAGAGATCAGTGTGCCGTCCACGTAGACATTGTCGATGTACCAACCATCATAGGTGGTGCCCCAGTCAGTCATGTAGCGGAAAGCAACCAGAACATCTTGTCCTGCGTAGGCAGACAGATCGTAAGAGAGATTCATCCAGCCACCGCTGTAGCCGGTCAGACCGGGCAAATTAGCGATGATGTCAGGATGGGCACTAGGATCAAAGTCTGCGACAGTATAGTCATTGGCGAGACTGGTCCATGTAAGACCGCCATCTGTGGATACCTGGACAAAACCGAAATCCCAGTAATCTTCAATATCCCAGTAGGTGTCAAAGGTCAATGTGCCGCCGCCAGTCGCTGGGAAGATAGCCCAATTAGAGGCCAAGTCAGTTGCGCCGCCCCAGAGAACGTCACCGTCTGTTGTCCAACCAGTTGGGAATGTGGAGTAATCTACGCCGTTGAAACTAACTTTCTCAAGAGTTTCAGGATCACCATCAATCCAGATATAGTCTGCGCCCCACGGCGGTGCGCCTGCTGTGTCATAGGCATCGGGGTTGGGAGCATCGGGTGTACCAATGTCAATCGCTACATCCAGATTATCGAAGCCATAGCGTCCATGTTTGGATTTCTCATCATCGATGAGTACGGCAACGGAGAAGTCGTGATAGGTGCTTTCGAAGCTATTCTTCCTCCACTTGCGATCTGTAGCCAACGTGGAGTTGATGCCTGTAATGCCGTTATCAGGATTATGGAACTCGGCCTGGATGAATTCGGGGCCAAATTTCTCATACAAGTACATTTGATACAGGAAAACGATGCCATAATCGGAGACGATTTCTCGTCCACCCTGATCGCCCCAAATATTCAGGGAGTTTTCAGGTAGCGCTTCAAAGGTGCTGTAAGCATCATTGCCGACGACATAGCCTGTCAGGAATTCCGAGAACATCGAAAGACCCTCGTTAACGAAGTTTTCTTCGTCGCTATCATAGTCGTCATGCAACAAGTGTTGATATTCGTGAGCGAAAACACCCTCATAAAGATACGGGCGAGTGCCATCTGGTCCAACGCGATTTTCCCAATCATGCGAGTCGATGCTCATGATATTGCGATCGAAGTAAGCTTCATAAGTTGGGGAGTAAAAGCCCGCGATATAGTTCGGGTAATCGGGATCGTAGTAGTTGTCATCCTCGACGTTTGAAACCAGAACAATTTGACGGCCCGCAGAATCGCCGTAATAACCGGCCGGAACATAGCCCCAAGCTTCCAGCAGCGAGGCGCTGCCATCGTGGAGATCGGGCGTACCGAAGAAAGAAATCTCAGTCGGATAGATATTATTATCGAATTCGCCAACCAGATAATTTGCTTGTTCACAAGTAATAACCGGGGTGGTGCGGGGGTCGCCCGCAGGGAAGCTTAGGTCAGCCTGGATCCATACCTCAGCGCCAGCGCTTTCTGCCACCTTATAAAAGGTGTCGAAGAAATAGCTACCGTTATAATCATCCAGCGCCAACCACATTTTGGCGTCCGTAGCACAGTCTTGATAAGGTGTGCTTGTTACAGCAGCCATTGCTGAAGCTGATACTTCAGCAAGATTCAACGTTGGTTGGGTAGAAATACGATCCTGAGTTGGTTCCCATTCACGCAATTCAGGGCCAACATCCACGGGCTTGTAATCAATGCCCTGGGCTGCGAAAGTTGTCGCAGCGGGGATCATGGCAAGCGCCAAAGCTAAAATGCCAATAAAGGCAAATACCTTGCGATTCATATTATTTGTTCCTCCTAATAGGCTTGGTAAATTGTTTCGTATTCAAACAGACGGGGAAAATTATTTACAGACAATACTTCTGAACAATCACCTCCTTTATAAAGGTTTAAAGCAAAAAGCCTGCTCAAAAAGCAGGGATAAATTACTAAAATTGAAAAAAAGGAAAGGGTTTGGTATTCAAACAAAAAACCGAAGGGCTAGACTGGATAAGCTG
>JBNKMO010000004.1:0-30743 GCA_050293165.1 Anaerolineales bacterium
AGCGCCCGACTTCGGGGAGTTGGGCGGCGGTGCAGGCGATGGCATCCTTGAGTTCGGCGATGCCATGACGCCGACCATCTATTGTCGGATTGCTTTCAACATGGAAGAAATCAAGAACGGTTTCCTTGCTAAAGAGATCCCAGAGTTCCTGACGGTCGATATCAGGCTGACGAGCACCGGGACCGCCATGCGTGGCGACGACCAAGATTTTTGCATCAGGAGCGCGATGTTTAATAAGTTTAATCCATTCTTCGACAAAACCCTGCTGGGGACCTTCGCGCGGCTTCCAGACGACGAGATAGACCGCAGGGGAGGAGAAGAAAAGCTGGTGGGTGGGACGGTAGACGCGCTGCCCGCCGAAATCCCAACTGTTAAGGGTTAGTTCAGTACCGCTGGCGGGGTCGCTGGCTTGAATTTCACGAATATCAATACCGTGTGTTGTGTCGTGTTCCTGCCATCCTTTGCCTTCGAGGGCATCCATCAGGCAGGTTTTGCCGACTTCACCTTCGCCAATCAGGATAAGTTTCGCTTCATTTAAAATTACTGCATTTGACTTGGCGTCCAGATAGGCTTTTACTGCTTCGAATCCTTCCTTATAGGCTGCAGCAAGTTCTGGGTTAAGAGGATTATCATCGAGATTGACGTAACTCAAATACCTAAGGTGAGTTAGCCACAAGGGTATATCTGTAAATTGATTTCCTGCTAAGCCTAATGTTTTTAACTGTTGGATTTGCTCAGTTGACTCTGGCAACGTTGTCAGTTGATTGTGCGAAAAATCAAGTTTCTGCAATTGAGTAAAATCGCCGAGCCACTCTGGCATTACAGTAAGTTGGTTGTGTGAAAGAGATAGCTGCTGCAACTGCATCAGTTTTCTCAGTGACTCTGGCAATGCTGTCAGTTGATTGTGCGAAAAATCAAGTTTCTGCAATTGAGTAAAATCGCCGAGCCACTCTGGCATTACAGTAAGCTGGTTGTGTGAAAGAGATAGCTGCTGCAACTGCATCAGTTCTCTCAGTGACTCTGGCAATGCTATCAGTTGATTGTGCGAAAAATCAAGTTTCTGCAATTGAGTAAAATCGCCGAGCCACTCTGGAATTACAGTAAGCTGGTTGTGTGAAAGAGATAGCTGCTGCAACTGCATCAGTTCTCTCAGTGACTCTGGCAATGCTGTCAGTTGAGGCGCTGTTTGACCTCTTGGGGATATTGGGTTACTTAAATCAAGTTTCTCTGCCTTAAAGAACCGCGCTTCTTGGATTTTCTTGTCTGCTTGGAAATAGGCTATGTCTTTTGCCATAGGGGTTATCCTCTGGACCCCTCCCGACCTCCCCCTTGCAGGGGGCACCCGTTCGGGTGTGCTTAGCGAAGGAGCGTCATCAGATGCGGTGGGGGTCTCGATAATTGTACACGGAAATTAAACAGAATCGCCCGTGGATTAATTCACGGGCTACGAGGCAAAAGCCTGCTGAAGCAGGCTGAGTCGCCGAAGGCGGCTTTAGCTTTTAGCACGGACGTTGACGTCCGTGCGGGGATCATTTGCAAAGTCTACATCGAGAGCGAGTATCGATTCGTCGCGCCCGTGCGGCGGGCTTCTGCGATTTTTTCTTCGGCGAATCGGTAGGGTGTTTTTTGGGGCATGGGGTTCTCCTGTGTTCGGAAACTCATATCTCCGAACCAGCCAATGCCGACCCGATGTCGGCTTGGCTAGCCCCCTCTATCCTGCGGGCAAAGTGCCCTTCAGGGTATCTCCCCCGAGGGGGGAGAATCTGGTTGTGTTTAGAATGGAGAGAGCTGGGGTAATTGTACACGGAAATTTGGCGGTGAGAGATTGGTTCAATCTTGAAGATTGAACCAATCTAGAGCACAGACAAGTTTTGCACACTCAGATAGTTAGATCAATCTTTCGGCAAGTCAAGAAACGATTTCAAAAACACCGCAGTGTTTTAGCAAGAACACTGCGGTGTTTTATATAACGAGTCCCGATCCCTTACACAGGCAATCTCGATCAATCTTTCAGATAAACGATATTTGCAAGCATATCCTTCATCAATTTTCCCGCCCGAAAACGCAGGCGGTTCTTCTTTATTTTCGAGGCATTCACGGCATCTGCATCAGAAACCCCTTCTCCCTGAATGCTGAGATGAAAACTACCCAACTCGCCCAGGCGCACGATCTTCCCCTCCGCCAGGTGGCGCGGGATATGTTGAAGCAGCGCTTCCATCACCGCAATCGTATCTGCTTGTGAGATGGTGGACTCTTGTGCAATCTCATTTGCCAACTCCCGCAAGCTGACCTCTCCGCTCGACTTCAAACGGGGATAATAGAGCGTCGGCGCATTGGGATCATCTGGCTTTCTATGGGGAACAATAATATATTTGGCTGGCATTGGGGAACCTCCCTGAGCTTTTTACCCCTCCCAAACTTTTGCGGGCACGCTCTCCTGTGAAGAGGCTGAGGGGCTGGACAATTCTATACGCAAATTCTGTATCTGGGCGTGAACAGCGCGTATAATCAGTTTATGTCTATTCTAATTGATCCCGCAGGAAATGAAACCCAGGCTCTCTTTAATCTCTGCCCTGATTGGGCAGGGAAAACTGTGCTGGAGATCGGTTCCGGTGATGGTCGCCTGACCTGGCGCTATGCCGAAAAAGCCGCGCGTGTGGTTGCACTCGAGCCGGAACAAAAAGCGCACTTGCTGGCGCTGAAGAATCGTCCGCGCGAGATGGGGCATGTCGAGCTGCGCAAGATTGGCTTTGAAGCCTTTGCCCGTCAAAACAAAGAACGTTTTGATCTCGCGCTGCTGTCCTGGTCACTCTGATGAATGGCACCCGCGAGCATGGTTCATGCTCTAAAAGAAATCCGTGAATTATTGAAGCCCAATGGGCTGCTGATCGATATCCGCCCTAACGGGGAATTGGTCGAATTTATTCGTCCGCTTGAAGATGGCGAGCATTTCATCGGCTACTTGCAGGAAACGGACGACTATATCGAATACCGTCAAGCCGCAACCGCCGTTCAGGAAGTCGTCGCGGCAGGAGTGTTTCGCATCAAGAAAACAAGGGAATTCACGTTCCAAACCCATGCCGATTCATTCACAGAACTAAAAACCTTCCTCGACGAAAACTGGAGCGATGCGCTCATCACGGAAGATGTCATCGCCGAGGCGGAAAGATTGGATGGGGCGTTTGGCGCAGGGAAAGTCATCCTGCGCGAGCAGGTGCATATCGGGTTGTTGAAGCCGATCTTTTGATGAGAGAAATTATCCCTTTCTTTATCCCGTTATTCCGTTAAAAAACGATGATTCTTCACACACCAACAAAAACGATCAAGGATGGGCAAGTCACTATTGCTGCTCATTTTGAGTTTCAAACTCATCTGGCTTACCTGCCGCGCGAATTATGGTACCGCTTCCCTGAAAAATACGCTCAGCATATCTCTCTCCGTGCAGATGCCTTTACGCCCGCGGCATTACTGATGTCCATGTATGCAGGCGAAAATTTGCAAATTCGTGGAGCGATCTCACCCAAACTGGCCTATAACCTCTTCGAATATCGGACTATTTTCAATGTCTGGTATCCCGATCTTTTTCAGAAGATAGAGATTCAATACGATTATCTTGAGCCCTCTCTGCAATCTGCCGATAAACCAGCCGTCGCCACAGCCTTCAGTGGCGGCGTGGATTCTTTCTACACCCTATGGGCGCATAGACCAGAGAACCAGCCTATCGTCGAGGCGCAAATCACACACGGATTATTCGTCCACGGACTCGACCTTCGGCTTGCTGACGAGGCAAATTATCGTGCCGCAGCTGAACCCTATAGCCGCTTATTTGAAGAACAGGGCTTGGAACTGATTCAGGCAGCGACCAACGCATCCCCGTTTTCAGAGTTTCGGATCAACTGGACGATCTTTCATGGCGTCTCACTAATTGGCGCAGCCCTATGTCTGGATCCCTTTTTAGAGCGCTTCTATATGCCATCCAGCCTGCTAAATTACAATAAATTGATCCCTTATGGCAGCTCCCCGCTAATAGATCACCTATTATCTACGGAGACTATTCAGATCATCAATCACGGCACGAATATTAAACGTTCCGAAAAAACTGCCTATCTGGTGCAGTGGCAACTCACCCACCATAAACTGCGTGTCTGCTCAAATAAAACGCGAATGCACGGTCTGGATAATTGCTGTGCCTGCACAAAATGTTATCGAATGATGATCCAATTGGAACTCTTCGAAGCATCTCATCACTATCAGAACTTCTCAAAGAAAATGACTTTTCAGCGCTATTTGCATTGGGGACTACTGCATCTTATCAACCCACGCTTGGCTGGTGAACTTCGATCCAGTGCCTTATCATCAGGAAAATTTGGAATGGTACTCGGAATCCAAATGGCGATTATCATATCAATGATGACTAACTGGGGTCTTAAGGTAATAAAGTATTTTCTGTCCCACGATCAACTTTACCGTCTCAAGCGAATCGTTTACCAACCCGAAACCAGTATTTCAGAGACCCAATCATGATCGTTCATTCGCCAACAAAAACAATTAAAGATGGACAAGTTCATATTGCCTCTCGCTTTGAATTGGACACATCTCTCCCCTACCTGCCGGATGAATTATGGTATCGGTTTCCTGAAAAATACGCGGAGAAAATTTTCCAACGCTCAGATGCCTTTGCCGCTACCGGATTGCTTATGGCAATGTATACAGGGGAAGATTTGAAAATAAGGGGAACAATTTCCCCAAAGCTGGCTTATAACTTATTTGAATATCGAAATATCTACCATACCTGGTACCCCGATTTTTTCAAAAAAGTAGATATTCAATACGATCATCTTGAGCCCTCTCCACAGTTCAATGATAAAACAGCCGTTGCCACCGCATTTAGTGGAGGGGTAGATTCTTTCTACACACTCTGGGCGCATAGACCAGAGAACCAGCCTATCGTCGAGGCGCAGATCACACACGGATTATTCGTCCACGGACTCGACCTTCGGCTTGCTGACGAGGCAAATTACAATCTCGCGGCTCAAGCCTATAGCCAATTATTTAAAGAGCTGGGGGTAGAGCTAATTCAGGCAGCGACCAATGCCTATCAATTTTCTGAATTTCGCATCAATTGGACAATGTTTAACGGCGTTCCACTAATCGGCGCGGCGTTATTACTCTCACCCTGGATGCGTCGATTTTATACCCCCTCTGGCTTACCTTTTTACCGTAAACATATTCCACATGGTACCAGTCCCGTACTTGATTATTTACTATCAACAGAAGCGACTGAACTTATTCATCACGGTGCTTCCGTTAGTCGTTATGATAAAGTCGCAGCGTTGGTTACATGGCCAGCCAGCTACCACAAGTTACGTGTTTGTTCGGATAAAACTCAAATGAGCGGTCTAGAGAATTGCTCAGCTTGCCATAAATGCTACCGCACAATGATTTTGCTGGAGCAATTCGATGCGTTACCCAACTATAATAATTTTTCATCAAAACTGATGCCCAAGGACTATCTGCGCTGGGGCGCTCTCACACACCTTAATCTGGATATAGCTATTACTGCTCGAAATCGGGCGTTTCAAAATGGTCGCATTGCAATGGCTTTCTGGATGCAAACAGCCATTCTTTTGCGCATATTTTCGAAACTCCTGGTTGCATCGGTGAAGAAGTTAATCTCAAAGGAAAGGCTTTATCGATTGAAAAGAATAATTTATAAGCCGGAAACCGACTAGAGGCGAGAAAAAATGATCATCCACCAGCCTGAAACTATCATAAAGGACGGCCACGCTCTTCTCTGGACCAAAATTGAGATGGCCCAAAAACGGGAAAGTTTTCCGGACTATATCTGGTATCGCGTTCCCGAACACGGTGCTTCCTATTTAAGTACACAAAGCGATTCCTTTTTAGTGGCCGCTTTGCTGGCAGGTATGTATTACGGTGAAGATATTCAAGTACGAGGCACTACCTCGCCGCGTTTGGCATATCATCTGGACGAATACCAATTTTTGCTCAATCTCCGCATGCCGAAGAGAGTATCCCCTGTATCAATCCAGTATGAACATCTGGCACCGACAAAAGGGAAACCGACCGCAGTTGGGAGTACCTTCTCTGGTGGAGTGGACTCGCTCTTCACGGTCTGGAAACATCTCCCTCAGAACCAGCCCGATCCGAATTATCAAGTCACCCATGGCATTTTTATCCGCGGCTTTGATATCTTGCATAGTGAGAACGACCATTATCAACAATTATTCAGCCAATACACAAAGCAGGCCTCAAAAATTGGCATTGAACTGATTGAACTAGAGACCAATATGCTCAGTATCACGCATCAACGGATGGACCTGTCCGAAATCTATGGTCCGCTTATTGTTAGCACGGGGCTAGCTCTCTCCAATTTATTCCAACGTTTTTACATCCCTAGTTCAGCCGATTATCATATGCTGCAACACACAGCGTACACAGCAGATCCTTTAGCAGACAGTTTTCTGTCTACCGATACAATGGACATTATTCATCACGGATCTACACACAAACGAGTGGAAAAAATTGAGGAAATCGCGGACTGGGAAATAGCTCAGAAACTTCTGTGGGTATGCTTAGAAGCCAAATTCGAGAAACACTCTTGGAATTGCTCACGTTGTGAGAAATGTGTGCGCACGATGATTCCTTTATACGCACTTGGAAAACTCGGTAAATACAAAACTTTTGAAAAACCTATCTCAAAAAACTGGGAAGTGCTCTGGTATGCACGTAAATTTAATAAACACTATAACTATGTAGATGAATTATTCCCCTACATAAAACCAGATGTAATCATTTGGCTGTATCTAGCAACTGTTTTAGGGCATATACGATACTGGATAGTCAAATATCTACCTAAATTTATCAAGCGCTGGCTACGTCGTTATGGATATTTTATTACGCGCAATGAAGCTCCGGATGCCTATGAACTCCCTCAAATAACCAAAGTAATACGAGAGCACGATGATTATCCATCAACCTGAAATTATCCAAAAAGATGGGCTGGCTATCTTGTGGAGCAAAATCGAGATGGCCCAAAAACGGGAAAATTTTCCTGATTACCTTTGGTATCGCGTTCCTGAACACGGTGCTTCCTATTTAAGTACGCAAAGCGATCCCTTTTTAGTAGCCGCCTTGCTGGCAGGTATGTATTACGGTGAAGATATACACGTACGAGGCACTACATCGCCGCGTCTAGCATATCATCTGGACGAATACCAATTTTTGCTCAATCTCCGCATGCCGAAGGTAGTATCCCCTGTATCAATCCAGTATGAACATCTCGCACCGACAGAAGGGAACCCGACCGCAGTTGGGAGTACCTTCTCAGGTGGAGTGGACTCGCTCTTCACGGTCTGGAAACACCTTCCACAAAACCAGCCCGATCCGAATTATCAAGTCACCCATGGCATTTTCATACGTGGCTTTGATATCTTGCATAGTGAGAACGACCATTATCAACAATTATTCAGCCAATACACAAAGCAGGCTTTAAAATATCACATCGAGTTGATCGAATTAGAGACCAACGTATTCAGTATCATCCACCATAGAATGGAAATGACGGAGTTTTTAGGACCTCTGGTTATCAGCAATGCCTTAGCCTTATCCAGGTTATTCCAGCGTTTTTATATACCAAGCTCGGATGATTATTACATAGCAAAGGATATTATCTATGCCTCAGATCCGTTAATAGATGGTTTTTTGTCCACTGATACGATGGATATCATTCATCATGGCGCGACTAATCGACGGATTGAAAAAATTGAACAGATTGCAAATTGGAAGGTGGCTCAGGAACTGCTTTGGGTGTGCCAGGAAGCCAAATTTGAAGAGACCACGTGGAACTGTTCACGCTGCGAAAAATGTATGAGAACGATGATACCTTTATATATATTCGGGGTGCTGGATAAATATAAAAAATTTGAAAAACCGATCCAAAAAAACAGGGAAGTTCTCTGGTACGCACGTAAATTTGGGCAGTGGAGCAATTTTTACTTTGTAAATGAAATCACCCCCTTTTCAAAGCGCTTTAAACCCGATTTGAAGCCCTGGTTATATTTGGCAACTATTTTGGGATATCTGCGCTACTGGATTGTTAAATACTTGCCATCTCCGGCCAAGCGTTGGCTGCGTCGTTATGGATATTTTATTACTCGCAACGAAGCATTGGATGCTTACGAAATTCATGAAATCACAGAATTGATTCAGAACAAAAACGCTCATTCCTGATACGAAGAAATATGAAAAAGACTTTTTAGCAGGTCTTTCTCTATCTTGGTCAAACCTAGAAAGTAAACTAATACGAGATATGTTAGTGAGATTATCCCGCCTGCAATGATCAGATGCAGGTAGGATGTTAGGGGAATAGTTTTATTAAGAGAATATGCTACTAGAGCTACCCCTAGTGTAGAGAGTGTGATTACCGCTAATTGCTTAAGATAATGAATCCAGGGTAGGCCCATGATTTTGGCTGCATAAATGGGGGAAAAAACCGAAAAGTATAGGGTTAGCGTAAATACTCCAGCAAGAACCAAGCCCATTATTTTATATTGTGGTGTCAGATAAATTGCTAAGAAAAGATTTGAAAGCCCTAATCCTAGTTCAACCAGAGCTGGGATTTTTAATTTATTAAAAGAGACATGGATATTGAAAAAAGGGGAAGCTATTAAGTTTGTAGATAGAGGGAAAATCATTAGTATCAGCACCCAAGCCATAGACTGGAAGTCTTCCCCTAGCCAGATGCTTAGGAAGGGGCTTGCTAACCCACATAGCAAGCCTATGACCAAGGCTAAGGTCAAGCCAGTTACTTTGATCGAGGTACGCACGATTCCATCAATCCCATGAAAATCCAATTGACTATATTTGGATAAAATTGAAGGCCCCCAGACTCCACCAATGGCGACAGACATGATCCGCAAATTTTTTGGTATTACCAATAAAGCGCCATACATGCCTGCTTGCTTCAAATCTAACATCTTGTTGGCAACGAGCATATCAACATTTAAAAAGAGAATGAAACCAGCTTGGGAGAGGAATGTCCATACGCCAGTACTAAAGAGAAGTTTGAAATTATTTTTTCTGAATTCTCTCCAGTTTACTTTTAGAGCTGGAAGCAGTAGCTGCCAAAGGTAATAATCACCGACCAGATTAAAGAGAGCTGCACCCGCAGCACCCAAACCAACATAAATAAGTTTTGGTTCTTTGATGTTGAAGAGAGCTAAGATAATTAGGACTTGTGTAATGCGCCCTCCAAAAGCGACAAGGTTACGCAAATCGAAGCGATTTTTGGCAAATGTAGCCAGCGAGTAATTAATGCGATAGGTGCTTAATAGAAAAGCTGTTATTACACCTATGAATAAAATTTGCACATCCTGTTCTCGTCCAGAAGGAATTGTGAATATGGTGGGGACAAAGATGATCAAGACAGCACCCACAGGAATAACTGCGGAAATCAAAAGAAGTGTGACGACCAGGTTGGTATTGAAGATTTGATTAGCTCGGCGTGTATCTCCTTTTTCCAGATCAATAGTAATATAGCGCCCTGTGGAAATATTGAGGGAATACATAATTATGGAGAAGTAATTTGTGACTGAGTTTGCTAATGGAATAAAGCTGAATAACTCACTACCTAAACGGCGGAGTAGGAAGGGTGTATACCACAGACTAATTAGCGTTTCAACCAGATAGAAAAGAGCATTGGAAAAGATATTCCTGACGGTTTGAAAAATGTTGTGTGGAGAAGGCTTCATAAATATTGGGATGTTGCGCTTGTAAATTAGATATCACACATGAGCACGTCTTTGGAGGATAGCTTTATTTGACTTACCCGAAAAGTTCTATCTTCATCTTGCGGATAAACTGAGCGTGTTCTTCTTTTTTTGCATCTATTTTTGGCGTAATACCGGGCTTGAAGGTGTGCTCCCAAGTTGCTTCAATTTCATCTGCATGTGCGAGAAAAGAGTTGATTTCAAAATTCTCATCCGCTGGATTTTGATAGCAAGTCTCCAATCCAAAACTAACCAGAAGATCATATATTTTGCTTTGGTTTCTAGGCAAAGAACGTTCTTTTTCTAAACAGATGAAAGGAATTTGATTTATTAGGCAAAATATAGTCCCGTGGAAACGGTCGCTGATACAAAAGGAAAGGTAGCGAAAGGTTTCAGCCCATTCAAAGGGGGTGAGGACATGCCCTAAATTATAGTCAGCGATTGCATTATACATACTCATTGCCAGAATCTGATAACCCTTATCTTTATAATGAGTAAGGATTTCATTGGAAAGCAGATCATCTCCAAAGAAGAGCAAGCCCAAAGTTGGACAATTTAAATCTATGCCTAAAGATTGTAATTTAGACACAACACCACTATCCACGGATTCATAAGTGAATGTGGGGTCTGGGATCATCTCTACTAGCCCATCAGATCGGCTTCGATATTTTTGGACAAGCTCGTAAGTAAAACGATCGCGTACGCCGATAATATCAAAATCATTCAAGTAGGTTTCTATTTTTTTAGCAGAATTTTGGATTAAATCTATATTTGAATGATAAGCGGAAATACCGTAAGCGATCTTTGGGATAGAAGACTTCTCGGGTAGCCAATAGATATTAGGAAATTTAGGGCGCTCTGTACCGTTGATTATGCACCAGGTGTCCATCCCGACTACGAGCGCATCATATTTGTTGGAAAAATATTCTTGAAGTTTTTTTTCTCCGGCAAAATGCGGGATGTCAGAATCTAACTTAAAATATATCTCGAGTTGCTTCCTCCATATACGGGCGCGTGTCATATAAAACAGGGGAATTCTCTGAAAGAACTTGAATCTTTTTAGATATTCATAGATAGCCAGACGATTTGACTTGTAATTAAGTATCTTGACATCGAATTCATCAAATTCTTGTTGAAGCAATTCTAAAAGCGAGTAAGTAAATAAAAAAGCGCCGTTATTTGGAATATGATGAAATGACAAAATACGCATCTTCGGTTGCATGGTTTTATTACCTTTTATTGGAAGTGCACAATTGTGCGAATAGACACTCAATGCGTGGATTAGGTGAAAAGTCTTACGCGATTTCGACAATTATATTGCCACTAACAAGAAGATTATTGAGATTAAGAACACAAAACACGCTACCTATACTTTAACGCCCCTCACATGAGGAGTTATTTGCATGATTTAGGTTATTTTGATAATCAGCTACGTCCCTGAGATAGTATACATGAAGATCATGATGGCTCGTGCGGTAGAAGAATCTGGCTGCCTGCTTGCTGATTCTGAATACACATGCGATGAATTTGCATTCTTAAATGCGAATCCAAAATAAAAATAGTGTGAACAAGATTGGTTCAATCTTCAGGATTGAACCAATCTCCGGGAAAAGCAAGACGTGTTTTGATTGACGAGGCAAGACACATCGAAAAGACAGTCTCAATCATCTGGTTTTCTATGGGGGATAATATATTTAGCGGGGATGGGAATATCTCCCCAAGCTTTTTACCCATCCCAAGCTTTTTCGGGTACGCTCTCCTGTGAAGAGGCTGAGGGGCTGGACAATTGTACACGGAAATTTAAATGAAAAGACTCCGGAAGCGAGGTGCTTCCAAAGTCTGGGTTTTGGGGAGGGCGACCCGGCGGGTCGCCCCTATAAATTATTTACAAAACCTACGCCGAGACCACAACCTCTTCATCGGGCATAGCAACCTGCACCATTTGCAGGCTGTCGATCTTGCGTTGCAGATAAGGTGAGAAATATCCTCTGTACTGATCCCAGAGTTCTACGATCTGCCAATCGTTACCAGTCACCTGTCCGCGGCAATTGGAGGCGCCGCATCCACAGGTGAACTCGTCATAAGGCGTGCTATCACTCATGGCATAGTCGAAGCAAATCTCTTCGCCGGGCATGATGTCGCGCATCGCGATCAGGCTGCTTTGTCCACTCAAGCCTGCGTTTGGGTTGCAGGAGTGGTTAAAATAATCAGCCTCTTCCGGGCGTATTGGCACCAAAAAGAGACCCTCTTCAACCTGAATGCTGATGCTGCGAATATGATCGCTCAGCTGTATAAATGCTTCTTCCGGTAAGACCTGCCCACCCCAGACGGTGAGCAACTCACCCGCAAAGATCATTTCGCGGGCAAAGGACCCAAATCCGTGCGGCACAGGGCGTGCTTCCAATTTGGGGGACAGATAGGAGTACGGGTAATCAGACATCGGACATAAAATTTCCTTTCAAAGGGGAGATATTTTCGTTACGAATTTCGCAACAAAATTTCGAAAGTTATACTTCAAAAATCCCATTTGTAAAGGTTTTAAATGGATGAATTTTTGAACGAAAAAATGGGTAGGGGCGGGTCTGAGAACCGCCCCTACTTTATGGGTATAATTGCCCCGCTTGAGGAAAGACATGATGCGTGCGACGCACGCTTGTCTCAACACAATATTAAAGGCACCTATGAAACTAACCGATCTATTTGGCTCCACCCTCCGCACACCGCCCGCCGACGCCGAGACCGCCTCCTATCAATGGCTGGCGCGCGGCGGATATATTCGTCCCGCCGCTGGTGGGGATTTCGTCACCCTGCCCCTCGCCGAGCGTTCGCTGAACAAACTTCGGGCGAGACTGCGTTATGAAATGGAATCACGTGGGGGTCAAGAGGTCGGCGCGCACGCTGATGCTATTGAACTCGCCGCCGACATCCAATCCTACCGCCAGCTCCCCAAGCTGCTCTACTCCTTCGACGAAGTCAGCCAAAAATCACATCCCCGTTTGGGATTATTCGGCGCAGCCCACTCGCCCGCGCTCAATATCCACGTCCTCGCAACCGACGCAGGCGTGCTCAAAAATTACGAAAAATCCATCAACAAAGTACTCGGTGAGTTCTTCGGCAAGGTCGCCATCAACGCCAGCAAAACCGACTGCAGCGGCTACGCCTTCATCACCCAAAAGGGCGGCGTCAGCTATATCCGCTGCCCGCAGTGCGGCTATCTCGACACGCAGGCTTTTGCCCAGCGCGCCAAAAGCGCCCTGCCCGCCGAAGACACCCTGCCGCTCGAAAAAGTAGAGACGCCCGACGCACACACCATCGAAACCCTCGCGAATTTTCTCGAAATCCCCAAGGAAAGAACCGCCAAAGCCGTCTTCATGATGGCACAGTTTGCGGATGCCGAAAAACTCGTCTTCGCCATCCTGCGTGGCGATATGGATATGAGCGAGTCCAAGCTGACGGCTGCGCTCGGCGCGCTCGCCCTTCGACCTGCTACCGATCAAGAAATATTGGATGCGGGCGCCGTGCCGGGTTACGCCTCACCCGTCGGCATCGACAAGGTACTCGTCGTTGTGGACGATCTGATCCCCGCCTCGGCAAATCTCGTTGCCGGTGCCAATGAAGCGGGCTACCACCTGCGCAATGTCAACTATGGGCGCGACTACACAGCCCAGATCGTCACCGACATCGCTCTCGCCCAGGCTGGCGATAACTGCCCGAAATGCGACGCAACCCTCGCCAAGATCAACGGCGTAGCATTGGTTGGTGCCGCCCCTGCGTGCGCGCTGGAAACAGCCACCTACACCGACGAAAACGGCAAAGGCCAACCGATCTGGTCTGCCAGTTGGACGCTCGATCTCGGACGCACCTTCGCGGCAGTCGCCGAAAGCCATCACGATGAATATGGCTTACTGCTCCCCCCCGCCGTGACCCCCTACGACATCCACCTGATTTGGATGCCGAGCAAAAAAGCCGACACACGCGGCGAAGCAGATGAACTCTACATGAACCTGACCAATACCGGCTTCACCGTCCTCTACGACGACCGCGATGCCCGCGCCGGAGAAAAATTCAACGACGCCGATCTGATCGGCTGTCCCGTGCGCATCACCGTTGGCGAGAAAGCCCTGCAGGAACAATCCGTCGAGATCAAACTCCGCCGCGAACCAGATAAGGTATTAGTGGAGTTGGATGATATTGCAAATTATGTGCTGGAAAATCTGGAGTGAGAAGTGAATTTGCGAGAAGGGCTTCAGCCCGACGAAGCAATCTCAGATAGAGAGACCGCTTCGTTGCAAGAGCATGCTCCTCGCGGATTCATCACGCGTCACGTCCCGCTTTCTTGTTTCTACTAATCCCTAATTAACTGATACCTAATAACTATGCCCAAAATAACCATGTCCTCCCCCGACCTAACCGACGCCGAGCGTCAGGCAGTCGCCGATGTAATGAACACTCCCATCCTCAGCATGGGACAACGTGTCAAAGACTTCGAACAAGCCTTCTGCGATTTAACAGGCGCGAAGCACGCCATCGCTGTCAATTCCGGCACGGCGGGATTACACCTCTGCGTGCGTGCGGCCGGTATCGGCGCAGGCGACCTCGTCATCACGACACCCTTCTCCTTCGTCGCCTCGTCGAATGTGCTGCTCTTCGAGAACGCCGTGCCCCTCTTCGTGGACATTGATTCGCGCACAGGCAATATTGATCCCGAACTCATTAAAGATGCGCTCGAAAACATCGAGAAATATCTCCCCCGCAAAGGCGCGAACAGCAATTCGCCCGTCAAAGCCATCCTGCCCGTCGACGTCTTCGGTCAGCCCGCGGATATGGATCCAATCAACGCTCTCGCCGAAGAATATGGCTTGACCGTCATCGAAGACTCCTGCGAAGCCCTCGGCGCGACCTATAACGGACGCCCCGCTGGCATGCTAGGTGATTTCGGTGTTTTCGCTTTCTATCCCAATAAGCAGATCACCGTCGGTGAAGGTGGCATGATCATCACCAACAACGACGAACACGCCGACTATATGCGCGCCCTGCGCAATCAAGGACGCGCCCCCGGCGACACCTGGCTCCAGCACACCCATCTCGGTTATAACTATCGTCTGGATGAAATGTCCGCGGCTTTGGGTGCCGTCCAAATGACCCGTCTCGATGAACTACTTGCCAAGCGCGAGCAAGTCGGCCAATGGTACGAAGAACGCCTCGCCGAAGTCCCCGGCGTTGAAACCCTGCACATTGAAGACTTCACCACGCGCATGTCTTGGTTCGTCTACGTCGTGCGCTTTGATGCCAGCATCGATCGCGACGCCCTCGCCCAAAAACTGATCGAGCGTGGCATCCCGGTACGCCCCTACTTCGCCCCGATCCACTTGCAGCCCTATATGGTCGAACGCTTCGGCTTCCAGCCCGGCGATTTCCCTATCACCGAAGATTTGGGCAACCGCAGCCTCGCACTGCCCTTCTCTGGTGTCATGAGTGAAGAAGCCGTTGAACAAGTTTGCCAAACGATTGCGGAACTAACTAAGTGAGAAAACCTGTGCATCGCACCAGGTTTAACGGGATTTGTTTGTCCTTGGGCATTCGCCGTTTAAACGGAAACAAGCCAAAAGGCAGGTGCGATCTCGTGCCCTTTGGGTACGCACCACATTGTCAATGAACGAGAACCTCTTCCTCCCCCCCCGCCGACGCGGCGTCCTCATCCACAGTGTTTTGCTCGCCATCTTAGGCAGCATCACTATCTGGGGTTTTCTTGGCATTTCCAGCGCAACTCTCGGCCCGACCTTCATGGTCTACATCCTATTGACTCTCGCCGCCGCCCTGCCCATCCCCGTCATCGGCTATCGTCTTTACGCCCTGCTGCGCGCCAATTACATCCTCGAACGCGAAATCCTGCGCATCTTTTGGGGTTTACGCGTTGAAGAGATTCCGCTCAGCGACATCGAATGGGTACGCCCCGCCAGCGATCTGACCATCCCGCTGCGCCTGCCGCCCTTTCGCCTGCCCGGCTCGCTGCTGGGATTGCGCCGTCATCCAGACTTGGGCGCGGTCGAATTTCTGGCATCGGATGTGAAGGAGCTGTTACTCGTGGCGACCGCGAAACGCGTATTCGCCATCTCCCCAAACGATCCGCGCCGCTTCATGCGTGATTTTCAACTTGCTACCGAGCTAGGCAGTTTAAGCCCACCCCGGGCACATTCCACCTACCCATCCTTCATCGTCGCCGAAGCCTGGAAAAGCCTGCTCGCCCGCTACTTATGGCTCAGCGGACTCCTGCTCAATATCGGCCTGCTCGCATGGACAAGTTTCCTCATCCCCAGCCTCGAGAGCATCCCGCTCGGCTTCGACATCAGCGGCATCCCGCAGGGACCTTTCCCCGCCGTCCAGTTGATGATGCTGCCGCTGATTAGCGCCGCGCTTTTCCTCGTCGGCTTAATCCTTGGCTTGTATTTCTACCGCTGGGAAGAACAGCGCATCCTGGCCTTCATCATCTGGGCATCGGGAACGATCACAAGCATCCTCTTTCTGATCGCTGTTTTATTTGCAATCACAACACCCATTTAACCCACCCCCCGTCACGTTTCATTCATTACGTAGAAACATGGCACTACACATCGGATACGTATTCTCATGCCTCAACTACTTCTCGGCTTCCTCCTCGCAATCATCATCGCCTTTCTTGCCTACAAAGCCAAAAGTCTCGACACCAGCGGCGCAATAGCCGCAACCGTCGAAGGGACTCTGATTTTCGGTCTTGGTGGCTGGGCATGGGCTGTTCTCTTGCTCACCTTCTTCATCTCATCGAGTACGCTCTCGAAGATGTTCAAAGCGCGCAAAAAGGATTTAAAAGAGAAATTTGATAAAGGCAGCCGCCGCGACGCGATGCAAGTCATCGGCAACGGCGGTCTCGCCGCGATCTTTGCTGCCCTGCACTACTTCTTTCCCGACACGCTCTGGACGTGGCTCGGCTTCACCGCTGCTCTGGCAGCCGTCAATGCAGATACGTGGGGCACCGAGCTAGGTGTACTCAATCCATCCCAACCCCGTATGATTACCAATTTAACGCAAAAAGTCGAAAAAGGCACATCCGGCGGCGTCTCCCTCGGTGGCACATTGGCAGCCCTTGCAGGCTCCGCTCTGATTGGCGTGCTGGCAGGCATCTTCGCCCCCAGCGAAGATTTCCTCCCAATTTTCAGCCTCGTCACAATCGCAGGTTTGCTCGGCGCCCTCTTCGACTCTTTTCTCGGTGCAACGGTGCAAGCCATCTACTACTGTCCCACCTGCGAAAAAGAAACTGAACGCCACCCTGAACATCTCTGCGGCACAGAGACCAACTTCAAACGCGGCTTTCACTGGCTGACAAATGATTGGGTAAATTTCTCCTGTGCAATCATGGGCGTTTTGGTCGTGTTGATTTTCTGATAAATTCGCGCAAAACCACCCTTAAATCAAAAGGCTTCCTGAAATAAGGAAGCCTTTTCTCATCTTTCTTCTTTTCTCACCTCGCAAGCGGCCCCGTCCGCGCTTCATATAAGTCCATAATCGCCTGCGCGAGGTTCTCGGAGTCGTGCCGCCAAGGGTGCTCACGGTCAAGCAAGTCGGCGGTGTAAAGCCGATGATCGCCTGAAAGCTCATCACCGATATTGACCCACTGCGAATCTTCGGGCAGGGCCGCATCGTGGCAATCATTGGCAATCACCAACTCAACCAGCCCCTCCCCAACATGGGATTCCAATGCCGCGAGATGATCGTAGCAACTGTACGCATCTGTTTCACCTTTTTGGGATGCGACGTTACAGATGAATAATTTCAAAGCGCGGCTGGCACGCACCGCTGACAATAGGTCTGCTACCAATAAATTAGGCAGGATACTGGTGTAGAGGCTGCCCGGCCCGATCACGATCACGTCTGCCGCCAAAATGGCTTTGATGACAGGAGGAAAAGCAGGCGCATCATCGGGTTCAAGCCAGACTCGGCGAACACGCCCGGCAAATTCCGGGATGCGACTCTCCCCCTCCACGCGGACTTCATACGCCGAGTTCGGTAACGACATATCGGCGACCAATTTGACATCATGGAGCGTGGACGGTAGCACACGTCCATGCACAGAGAGTACTCGGCCCGATTCCGCCACCGCTTCTTCGAAGGATCCCGTAATATTGCTCAACGCGCTGATAAAAAGATTGCCGAAGGAATGCCCGCCCAGACCATCCGACCCGCTAAATCTGTATTGAAAAAGTTGTGTCAGCAGGGCTTCGTCGTTGGAGAGAGCGGCTAAACAATTGCGGATATCGCCAGGAGGGAGAATGCCCATCGTCTCACGCAATTTGCCCGATGAGCCGCCATCATCCGCGACAGTGACGACCGCAGTCAGGTTGCGGGTGTAGGCTTTCAGCCCGCGCAGCAGCGTGGACAGCCCATGCCCGCCGCCGATGACCACAATACGTGGGCCACGTCCGCGCCGTTGAAATTGGGTCAGCTCATCTACGATCTGACTGCCAGGGCGCAGGAAGGGGCGCATCAAGGCACGATTCAAGCCCCACAACCCATATGCAACGATGCCAAAACCGATCCCACCGAAAATAAGCACACGCAACGGACGTGGCAAAAAGCGCAAAGCTGCAACCGAGAGAGCTGGCAACCACCAGGATTCTGGGGCAGTGCGGTAGAAATCAAGCAAATAATAGGCTAAGCCAACACCAAGTAAGGTGATGCCTGCCAGCACTAAACCCAACCAGCGTTTGACACCGAGGCCGGGCGTTAGCCAGAGAAAAAGCTGTCGTAAATTTTCACGAAAACGGGAAAGCTTCATGCGCTGATAATAGCAAGGTTTGAGGGGCGGGTCAATACGATAAAGAAAAGGGATATGCTTTTAGACATATCCCTTCATAAAACGATATACAAAGAATCTATTCTTCGATTTCCAAAGCCTCTTCGACCAAACGTTTCAATTCGGAAGGACGGATCGGCTTATTCAACACCTGGGCCCCCAATACCTTCAAGTCCTGAAAAACTTCCACATCCGCGACCACGCTTAAGACGATCACGGGTTGCTTAAGTTGATATTTTTCGCGAAAAGCACGCAGCAAATATATGCCGGGATAACGTCCATACGCGTCGTTACCATCGCCAGTCGGAATGATTAAATCCAGCAGGATCAGATCGCAAGCTTTCAACGACTCAATATTGTCGAGCACATCTTTGACATTATAAAAACGCTCGATCCGGTGACCAGCCCGCTCAAGCGGGCGAACAACATTATTAATGATCTCAGTATCATCTTCGATCCAAACAATTTTCTTTTGCAATTTACTCATCATTACCTCTTCGGTTGCTCAAAAGGAAGACTAACCACAAAACGCACTAAATGTGGCTGTCCTTCTGGAGAACGTTCTTGACTCATTTGCTCGGAAAAAGCCTCGATCTTGCCATGATGGTCATCAATGACCTGTTTCACAAAGAAGAGCCCTTTTCCAGAACCTGTACGATATTCCCCATTGGTCAGCTTGCCCTGATAATTATCCTGAAAGATTAAAGTATCATCAATCTCTGATTGTAAGATTCCAACGCCATAGTTTTCGATGGAGACCTCATAAAAATTGCCGTTACGTTGCCCCTTGATCTCCACAAAACGATCTCGCCCCTGCGCACCGCGGAAGGAGTATTTGATCGCATTGTGCATCAGATTATTTAAAGCAAGCTGTAAATGCTCTCGGGAAAGTTCCAAATATGCATCCCTACCATCCACAGGACTAAAATTGATCTTGATATCGATATATTTGCGTCTCGCTTCGGATTCGTAGATCCGCTTTGCTTCGACCAGCAAAGTCTCCAGGCGCTGGTGGCGAAAACGATATTCCCGCTGGAACTTGCCCAAATTGTTGACCACTGTCGCCAATGCTTCTGCGCTATTGATAATCTCATGAATGCCGCGTTTTAGTTCATGCTTTTTCAGTTCATCAAATTCGAGCAATAGAACTTCAGCATTCAGAATGCTTTGAATGCGCGTCTGAATTTCGTGGGTGACCTTTTCGATATGATGCCGAGCTTTCTCCTCATCATCAAAGATGCGATAAAGCCATTCGGCAACTCTCGGCAAGGTCGTCTGGAGATGGGCAAATTCGTCCTCGCTGTATAATTTGGTCTCGACAAGTAGATTTCTCAATTTTTGAGCCTGTTCCGCATCCAGCTCAAGATTAGCAACCGCTTCGCGGTGTTTCTCCAATGATTCGGCTTCGTGGGCATCACCAGCGAGCCGCAATTCCCCGTACAAGATCACAGCCTTGACATCATTATCCAACACGACCGGCGCGGCATAGTTATAAATTCCGGCGTGGCAGAGGGTCAATCCCGCCCTTCTGTTTTCACGGGCGGCACGTGCTCGTCGTTTTTCATCCGCTTCGCACATCGCCTTCCCCCCAGGCAGGGATTGAATATAACGACAATGGCCCTCATATAATTTGGGGTTTTGCGTCGCAAAAATGCCCACACATTCGTCATCCTGCTTTTCGTAAATCCCTACTGGCAATTTGGAAGTTTCCGCAAAAATATCCAGAATGGTACGAATGCGATCTTCCTGTGATGCAAGGACAAGGTTTTTACTCATGCGTTTCTTCGCTGTTCAGAACAGTCTGCAGGTAAACAACACGAACAATTTGCTTAAAGGCCGGGTCAGATATCTCATATTCGGCAGCTTTCCTTAGAAACTCCTTGAGCGTTTCAGCAGGGTATTGGTGATATTCAAGTTCTGCCAGCCCGGTTGCGTCTTCGAGATACAAAACTTTATACATTGTCGAAAGACGCTGAATTTCATTCATGCGATCCAAGTCTTCGGACTTGCTTGCCAAATCATATTGTCTGCGTAAACGAGCGACTTTCTTTGCCCCAAGCCAGCGAACGTGTTCGTAGTTATATTGACGTTCACCATTATCGCCACGCTCAAGTGGCGGAAAGCCCTCTTCTTTTTCCCAGCGAAAGAGAGTGCTTTTGGAGATGTCGAACATTTTGTAGATTTCTACGGGAAGATATTTCTTGTCGCTTTTCATATTTTGAGTATACCAAACATACCTAAGAGTTAGATAAGTAAATCATAAAATCAGGTAAGAAAAAAGTCAAGGCATGTGGATAACCTTGACTTTATGAGATTGGAAGAACTGAAAGATTAGCTATTCAACAAAGCAGCTACTGCAGCAACGCCCCCCACGCAAGCCGTGCAGACACCGATCGCTGTGAATATGATCCCGATGATGAGCATCCCCTTGCTGCCAATACGCCGTTCGATCACGGCATCTTCGTGATTATTTGGGTCGTAATAAACCGTGACCGTTTTCCCAACAGGATACTGCGCGATGCGTTCATTTGCCTTATTACGTCCACTGCTCACGTCGCCGCCAAAAGCGACCCGTTTTCCATTATATTCAATCCCCATCACCTGGTAGAGATAGCGTACTTCAGGATAATAGGATGTTGATGTAAATCCCTCACTATCCTGAGATTGCGATTCACGCACATAAGCTTCTGTGATCTGCCCGGAAGTTGCCGACCACGCCTGACTCTCTTCTGATTTCTTTTTATCCTGAAAATATTTGACGAGCATAAAAATTCCGACGCCCGCAAAAATGGTCACAAAACACCCACCTGCGGCCAAACCGATCAACGCTGCTGACATATCCCTTTTCTCTCCTTTGCTAGGTCATTGTTGGAACAAAAAATCAAATTTATCTTACCTTTTCCTGTAGCAAAAAGCAATCTTGACAAGGCTGGTATACTTAAAAATTGCGTTTTCAAGTCAATTAATAAAACAAATGTGCTATAATATTTTCTCGCATAATTTATCGCTAAAAAGGTTCTTTTATGGCTCAAAATGTTATCCGCGTTGTGGGCGCGCGCGTCCATAATCTCAAAAATATTACTGTCGAAATCCCGCGCGATAAGCTCGTCGTCGTAACGGGACTTTCGGGTTCAGGCAAGTCGTCGCTCGCCTTCGACACCATCTTTGCTGAAGGGCAACGCCGCTATGTCGAATCCCTTTCGGCGTACGCACGCCAGTTCATCGGGCAAATGGACAAGCCCGATGTCGACTATATCGACGGGCTTTCGCCTGCCGTTTCCATCGACCAAAAATCCACATCCCACAACCCGCGTTCGACCGTCGGCACCGTGACCGAGATCTACGATTACCTGCGTCTGCTCTACGCGCGCGTCGGCATCCCCCACTGCCCCACCTGTGGCCGCGAAGTCGTCAAGCAGTCCGCGCAAGAGGTTGTCGATCAGGTCGCAGCACTCCCGGATGAAAGCAGGATTCTGATTCTCGCGCCGTTGGTGCGCGGACGAAAAGGGACTTACCAATCCGTATTCGAGGAGATTCGCAAATCCGGTTTTGCGCGTGTGCGCGTGGACGGCGAAGTTCGCTCCCTCGACGACCAGATCGAACTCGACCGCTACAAAGCTCACACCATCGAAGCCGTTGTCGATAGGCTCATCATCCGTCAGCATGAAGATGAGGACGAAGCACAGGCTGCGCTCTCCCGTCTAACCGATTCCGTTGAAACGGCTTTGAAATTCGGCGATGGGTATTTGACCGTTGCCCTGACACCCCGCGAGGGCGAAGGCAAAGATATTCATTACTCCGAACATCTTGCCTGCCCCGAGCACGGCACAACCATCACCGAGATCGCGCCGCGCACCTTCTCATTCAACACGCCGCATGGCGCCTGCCCAACTTGTGAAGGGTTGGGACACAAGCTCGAAATCGACCCGGCGCTGCTCGTCACCAACCCCAAACTTTCGTTGAACGAAGGCGCGGTCAACGCATCCGAATGGGGCGGCCCACGCGAAGAGGGCGGTTATTACTGGCAAACGCTTGAAGCGGCAGCCAATCACTATAAAGTTAATCTCGATAAACCCTACGCAGAGCTGACTGAAAAGGAACGTGAACTGATTCTGTATGGCAGCAAAGGTGAGGAGTTCGAAGTCACCTATCAAAATGCCAAAGGAAATGAATACGTCTTTCGGCGCGCTTTCGAAGGTGTTATCGGTAATCTCGAGCGCCGTTATCGGGAGACCAACTCCGAATATATGCGCGCCCGCATCGGCGAGTATATGTCTCAGAAATCCTGTCCTGCCTGTGGCGGTCAGCGCCTGCGACCGGAAGCGATCGCCGTAACCGTTGGTGAGAAAAACATCATCGAGATCACCTCCCTGCCCGTCTCCGATTCCTTGGAATGGGCAGAGACCTTACATGACATTCTCAACGAACGTGACAAGATCATCGCCGAACGCATCATGAAGGAAATTCAGGCACGACTTGGTTTTCTGGTGAATGTCGGCTTGGATTACCTGACGCTCAACCGCTCAGCAGGCACCCTCTCTGGCGGAGAAGCGCAACGCATCCGCCTGGCGACACAGGTTGGCTCACGGCTGGTGGGCGTGCTGTATGTGTTGGATGAGCCATCCATCGGCTTGCATCCGCGCGATAATGCGCGTCTCCTGAAGACACTCGAAGGTTTGCGTGACTTGGGCAATACCGTCCTCGTCGTTGAACACGACGATGAAACCATCATGACCGCGGACTGGGTTTTGGATTTGGGCCCACGCGCAGGCGAACATGGCGGAGAGATCGTCGCAGAGGGCACGCCGGAACAGATTTTAGCGCATCCCAAGTCGCTTACCGGGGCATATCTGTCGAAACGGAAACAAGTTCCGGTCCCGAGCGAACGCAGAAATGGGAACGGTAAAAAGCTAACCGTCGTCGGTGCTCGGGCGAACAATCTCAAGAATATTGACATCGACATCCCACTTGGAAAACTAGTTTGTATTACGGGTGTCTCCGGCTCTGGCAAATCCACGCTAATGGGCGATATCCTGTATCAATCTTTGGCGAAGACGCTCAACCGCGCACGGACTGTCCCTGCCGAACATGAAGAGATTTTGGGCGTTGAGCATCTGGATAAGATCATCAATATCGACCAGTCACCGATCGGGCGCACGCCGCGCTCGAACCCGGGCACGTATACGGGGCTTTTTGACGAAATACGCCAGTTGTTTGCAAAGCTGCCTGAGAGCAAGGTGCGCGGCTATAAACCCGGGCGTTTCTCGTTCAACGTACATGGCGGACGCTGCGAGGCTTGTCAGGGACAGGGCGAGTTGCGCATCGAGATGCAGTTTTTGCCGGATGTGTACGTACCGTGCGATGTTTGCCACGGCTCGCGTTTCAACCGCGAGACTTTGCAGGTGAAATATCGCAACGAGTTTAGCATCGCGGATGTTTTGGCGATGCCCATCGACCGCGCTGCCGAGGTCTTCAAGGATTTCCCGAAAATGGCAAAGAAGCTCGATGTGCTGCAAGAGGTTGGGCTGGGATATATCCGCGTCGGACAATCGGCGCCGACCCTTTCGGGCGGCGAGGCGCAGCGCGTCAAGCTGGCAAAAGAACTCTCGAAACGCTCAACGGGACGCACGCTCTATGTGCTGGATGAACCATCCGTCGGGCTGCACGCCGCCGATGTGCATAAGCTGATCGAGGTCATCCAACGTTTGGTGGACGGCGGCAACTCGGTTTTGATCATCGAGCATAATCCCGACATCGTCAAAACCGCAGACTGGATCATTGATCTCGGTCCCGAGGGCGGCGGGCGTGGCGGCGAGTTGGTCGCGGCGGGCACGCCGGAGGAGATTTGTAAAGTGAAAGGGTCGTATACGGGAGAGTTTTTGAAGCATTATTTGGGGGAGTAGGGATTAGTTGATTTAGGATAACGGAAGGCTGACGGTGATGCTGTCAGCCTTCTTTTTATTAGATGTGTGTGAAAGAAAAAACACAGAGAATTTGGTAAACTCAATTCCAACAATAATGCAAATCATTAGACGTATTAGGAGAAGCAAATGGAACGGTCCGAGATTGCCTACAAATATCTTCAGGAACTGGGTTTAGGTGGTCGCAATTTGGATTTTGATTTTCTGAAGGATATCAACACCCGACACGTAGCGACTTTCCCTTTCAGCAGTGTAGGCTGTCGGCTTGGAGATGAACTCCCCTTGGATGTCGAATCGCTGTATCAGCGCATCGTTCTTCGGCGACGCGGCGGATATTGCTTTGAACAAAACGGTCTCATGTATGAAATATTGGAAGAACTCGGCTTTCGTGTAAAACTCTATCTTACACGTGTGATCTACAATCAGGATACGCATCCCGGCTTGACACATCGGATCACAATGGTCGAATTCGAAGGGCAGGAATATATCCTTGATGTTGGCTTTGGCGCTCAAGGGCCGAGAGTTCCTGTCAGGATGTCTGAAGAAGAAACCAAAGATGGGGATCGGATATTCCGTGTTGCGGAACCCCGATCTGGTGAATTTCACTTACAGATTTTCAAGGATGGGGATTTCTTCTCCCTCTATCGATTTGAGCTTGCTCGTTACGGCCAATCAGATTGCGAACTGGGACATTTCTACTCGCATAAACATCCCAACGCCTCCTTCGTCAACCATCTGGTGGTCTCGCGTATTTTGGACAACGAAATCCGCTCCTTGCGCAATCTGGACTATTGGATCATCACTAAATCAGGCACGCAAGAAAAAAGAATTAGCAACGCAAATGACTTCAGGCGCATACTCATTAATGAACTAGGCGTTCAGGTTACAGAGGCTGAAAGTCTTCAGTTATACGAGCAAGCTGCGTCTGTTCCTTCCGCTGTCTAAAAGTAAGGAGAGAAGAACAGAAGAATATATAAATTGGGTAGTGGCTCAGCCTAAATGTCCAGATGATTCTGCGAGGAGCATGCATTCGCGACGAAACAGTCTTGCCTCTCAAGAAAGAAGATTGCTTCGCTCCGCTCGCACGCGTGCCCTTTGGGTAAAATCAGCATCACTTACTTTATACCGTTACCACAAATTGTATTCGGCTTGAGAAAAAAGTGCTAAAAATGGGAGACAATCCTTTGGGAACTCATGCTATACTGTGGGAATTATTATAGAAACTGAAGAGGATAAGTTTATGGATCAATGGAAATGTATTGCAAAAACAGGTGCTTCGCAAACTCGCTTTAGTGAAATTCCAAAATATGCAGAGGGGCTTTATGATCTTAATAATAAACTCTATGCCTGGATGGTTCCCAATGGTTCATGGGGTGAATCGAACGCTGGTCTGATCGTTGGCGATGGCGAATCACTCCTGGTTGATACGCTGTGGGATGTAAAATTCAGCCGCGTCATGCTCGAAGCTATGGAAGCTCTGACACTTGATGCACCGATCAAAACCCTGGTCAACACGCACGCTGATGGCGATCATTTTTTTGGCAATCAATTACTGCCCGGCGTAGAAACCATTACATCACAAAACGCCTATGACGAAATGGGCCATACACAACCAAAATCAATGCTCCTTTTAGGGCGTGTTGGCAAGTTAATGAGTTCGTTGCGCTTATTTGGAATGGATAAGGCAGGACACTGGTTCCAGGGGATGGTGAAACCCTATGACTTTCAGGAAGTTATCCACACCTTACCCACACGCACATTTAAGGGCGAGATGACGCTCGATATCGGCGGACGCAAGGTAGAACTTATTGAAGTTGGGCCCGCCCACACCGATGGAGATCTATTTGTCCACGTTCCCGATGCCAAAACCATCTTTACCGCGGACATTCTTTTTCTCGGCTCAACGCCCGTGATGTGGGCTGGCCCCGTCGAAAACTGGATTGCGGCATTGGATCGGATATTGGAGATGGATGTGGAAACGATTGTCCCCGGGCATGGTCCCATTACCAATAAAGCCGGTGTGCAACAAGTGAAAGCCTATTGGGAATATACATCGACACAATTACGCCAGTGCTTTGATGCAGGCATGTCTGCTCAAGCTGCCGCACATAAAACTGTGCTGGCTGCTGAATATGCTCAACAGCCCTTTGGCAATTGGAATTCCCCCGAGCGAATGATGACCAACGCACATACGCTCTATCGTCAGTGGCGGGGAGAAACAAAACCGCCATCAATTCCAACGCTCATAAATACACTGCGCAAACAAGCCTTATTAGCCCACGAATTACCGCAGGCACAACCCATCGTAATGCGTAAAGGGTAGGAAATGAAACAATGAAACTGGTTACGTTTTCACATAACACGCTCGGGCAGCAAATTGGAGCTTTGGATGATGAGAACCGTATTGTTCTTTTACAAAAAGGAGCAGTTGCTCTGAACGGGGTAGATTCTCCCTTTTTTATTGATATGCTCGCCTTCCTGCGTGGTAGAACCGCAGCGCGTGATACCGCTCAAGCGATTGTTGAGTTTGTTTCCACGCAAAATCAGTCTGAGATGATGGTATCTCTAGATGAAGTGACTCTTCTCTCCCCCGTACCACGCCCAGAATCGGTGCGAGACTGTATGGCTTTTGAGCAGCATATTATTAACGTAATCCGTGCTGTAGGGCTAAAAAAACTGGCCCCTCTTGATACGTGGATTGAGAAAACCTTTGGCCGTAAACGTTCCTTTGCCTATCGTGCTAACAAAGCGTGGTATGAACGTCCAATTTATTATAAATCCAACCGTTTTTCAGTGACTGGCACGGATGCTGACGTACAGATGCCCGCTTATACGCAGCAATTTGATTATGAATTGGAATGGGGCATCTTCATTGGCAAACAGGGAACAAATATTCCCAAGGAACAGGCACGTGATTATATTGGCGGATACACCATCTTCAACGATTTTTCAGCCCGCGATATTCAAATGAAGGAACAAGGCGGAAGACTTGGCCCGGCAAAAGGCAAAGATTTTAATACAGGCAATGTCATTGGCCCCTATTTGGTCACGCCTGATGAAATCCCTAATCCTTATAATTTGACAATGATCGCCCGCGTAAATGGAGAAGAGTGGTCGCGGGGAACATCGGCTGATATGCATTGGAGTTTTGAAGAAATTATTGCTTATATTTCTCAGTCAGAAACATTATATCCGGGTGAGTTTATTGGCTCCGGTACCAGCTCCGGGGAGCTGGGACGTGGTTGTGGACTGGAAATGGGCAAGTTTCTAAAAACAGGTGATGTAGTCGAGCTGGAAGTGGAAGGCTTGGGTATATTACGCAACAAAGTTGTGCGCAGTTCATAGCGCAAGCAAGTTTTGTAGCTTATTTAGATGAGCAGGGAACAAAAGCAGGCAGGCTGGCAATAAATAGCTAGCCTGTTTTTTATTGATTTTAGTTTCCCTACGCCAAAAGTCCTAAAACAACAACTTAATTTTCACATTGTCATTTTTTTTGCGCTCATCCTAATCTAAAATTAATACTAATATCAGGAATACTCCTAAAATAGTCCCTGTCTTTTTCATGGAGCCCTCAAAACAAAACTTGATGACCCCAACACTTATTTCCATCAAGGAGAAAAAATATGTCTAAAAAAGTTCTTATCGCATTTGGCGCTCTCGTCGCACTCGCCCTGCTCATTCAGCTTGTTCCCTACGGACGCGATCATACAAATCCACCCGTAGTCGCCGAACCAAACTGGGATAGCGCCGAAACCAAAGCCCTCTACGACCGCGCCTGCGCCGATTGTCACAGCAACGACACCACCTGGCCCTGGTACAGCAACATTGCACCTGTCTCATGGCTTGTCCAGCACGATGTCGAAGACGGACGTCGCCACCTGAACACATCCGTTTGGGGCACGCAGCGCGTCGAAACCCACGAGATTGGCGAAGTTATCCGCGAAGGCGAAATGCCAATGCCAGTCTTTCTCATCACACATCCCGAAGCGAGATTGACCCAAGCCGAAAAAGATGCCCTCGCGCAAGGATTATTAGCCAGCCTCCGATAGGATCAGAAGCAGCGGAACACTCGTGATTTGGGCCTGATTCCGTTTCAAAAGCTGTCTACGCAGCCCCAAGCAGTGCAACGCACTTCACAAGTGCATCGCACTGCTTGTTTTTTATGCAAAACTCTTACGAAAGATGGCTGTTTAGCGTGTACAATTGGGGGCGTTAACGATAAAAAAGAAACAAAATGACAGTTACCTTAAAGGTGACTGTCATTTCTACTGAAAAAGGAAACTCCATGCCCCAACAACGAATTTCATGCCCCCAATGTCGACAACCGATCGTTGCCAATGTAGAGCAACTCTTCGACGTAACTGCCAATCCCCAAGCCAAACAGATTTTACTCAGCGGCGGAGCCAATGTCGCCCGCTGCCAAACCTGCGGCTACGAAGGCCCTCTGGCAACCCCAATCGTTTATCACGACAACGAAAAAGACCTGCTGCTAACCTTCTTCCCGCCCGAACTGGCGATCCCCGTCAACGAGCAGGAACGCATCATCGGGCCGCTCATCACCCAGGTCACCAACAACCTGCCCGCTGAAAAGCGCAAAGGCTACTTACTCAACCCGCAGACTTTCTTCACCTTCCAAAGCATGATCGAGCGCATTCTCGGCGCAGATGGCATCACGCCTGAAATGCTGAAGGGACAGCAAGATCGTGTCAACATGATCGAGAAGCTGCTCTCTGCGACCAGTGGAGATGTCCGCAAGGAACTCATCAAGCAAAACGCAGAACTCTTTGACGATCAATTCTTCGCCCTCTTCGGTCAACTCACCCAAGCTGCCGCAGGCAGCGGGCAGAACGAAATGGCACAGCAGATGGCAGCGCTTGAGCAGCTTCTGCTCAACGAAACTGAAAAGGGGCAGGAGATTCAAGCTTCTCTAAAAGAGATGGAAGCCGCAGCCCAATCCCTGCAAGCGTTGGGCGAAGCACTCACACGCGATGCTCTGCTCGATCTGCTCATCGACGCGCCGAACGAAGCACGCGAACAAGCCCTCGTCAGTATGGCACGTGGCGGGTTGGATTACCAGTTCTTCCAGATTTTAACGGAACGGGTTGAGGCTGAAAACAACCCTGAAGAACGGCAACAACTTGAAGCCATGCGCGAACGCCTGCTGGAATATGTCAATGAGATTGACAAGCAAATTGCGGCACGTATGGAACAGGTGCAGGGATTCCTGAATTCCCTTTTAGAGCAGGAAGATATTGGCGCAGCAACACGCGCAAATATCCGCAACTTCGATCAGCAGGTCGTCCAGGCACTGGAAGCTATGCTACACAAAGCGACCGAAGAGAAAGACGAAGCCATGCTGGCGAAGCTGCAGCAAATTGTAGCGGTATTGCAAGAAGCAAGTGGGCCGCTGCCGGAGTACGAGTTCATTGAACAGTTGATCGGCGCTGAAAACAGCGAGACGCTGGAGAAGTTGATTGCCGAGAATGATGAAAAGATTACCGACGAACTGCTCCAAACCCTGAGCGGAATCGTGGCACAGTCGCAGGGACAGGAGGAAAAACTCTCGCCACAGGACAAAGAGATGTTCGCCAAGATGGAAGAAGTTTATGGTGCGGTGCTGAAGTTCCAGATGAAGAAAAATATGGGGAGTTAATTTCTAGACTTTAGATAAAAGCAACTCCCTGCGAGATAGCGTTCGCAGGGAGTTTTGTTTTGTGAAGTTGACGGGAATTTACTCAAAGGGGTTATCGAGTCGGATGCCATGCCCACGCACGGTGACGACGTATTGATGCGAGGGGTCGTAAGCAGCAAGTTTATCGCGCAAGCGCCGAATGAGGGCATCGAGGGCTTGATCGGAGACGCCAAGAGATTCTTCCTCGCCCCAGACCGCCGCAACCAGGTCCTGGCGGGAGACAACGTTGCCCTGATCTTCGTAAAGACGCCACAGCAAGCGGAACTGCTGCGCCGAGAGCGGCGGGGTGACCTGTTGTTGGTCAACGAGCACGCGGCGTGAGCGTAAATCCATCATCAAACGTCCGATGCGGGTATTGTTCTCAGTGAGGGGCATGGTTGCATCAGAGACGAGGAACATGAACTTTTGCGCAACAGCAATTTGAACCACATCGCCATCCTGCAAAATTTTCGCGGCGGTAAGGGCATCGCCATTGCAGTGGGTGCCGTTTTTACTGCCGAGGTCTTCGATCA
>JBNKMO010000005.1:0-4124 GCA_050293165.1 Anaerolineales bacterium
ACGCCCGTCGCAGCCGCCTTGGAACTAATCGCCGCGCTCCCCGACGTCCATGACGGAAGCAAGTTGATCGTCATGGATGTCACGTCGACGAAAGTCCAGATCATGCGGGCACTTGAGTCGCTGCCATCCAATTTCGACATCATCGGCGGGCATCCGCTGGCAGGGAAAGAAAAACTCGGCATCTGCAACGCCGAAAAAGAGATGCTCTACGGTGCAACTTTCACGTTGACGCCGTCCGAGCGCACATCAGAGCGGACGAAGTCACTGGCGCTGGAGTTGGTGAAGGCAATTAACTGTAAACCGCACTGGATCGAGGCTGAATTGCACGACCGCACGCTCGCCGCCACGAGCCATGCGCCGCATCTTCTGGCTGTTGCGCTGACGCACGCCACTGAGAAGAATTACGCCAAATTGAGCGGCGGCGGCTTATCAAGCGCGACGCGGCTGGCATCCACACCGACGAGCATGATGCTCTCAATGGTGATGACAAATGCCGATAACACGATCTCGAAATTGCGCGAAACACAAGCCGAAATTGATAAAATTATAGCCCTGATGGAAGCGAACGACGAAGAAAGCCTAGCGCTGCTGCTGGACGAAAGCCGTGCAAAGCGTGAAGAGATGATGCACATTGCGAGAGTGTGAAAGTGGTAAGTGATGCGTTTCCTCCTAAAATCAAGAGATTGATTCGAGGGAAGAGGCTAATCGAGATTGAAATCGGCCTTTCCAATGCACATGTTTACAAGATTGCCGGAACGGGTTTCTATCTTAAAACACAAGCTATCTCAGAGCGTCTTTCTTTCAGTCATGATGTTCAAGTTTTGCAATGGCTCTACACGAAATTACCTGTGCCTGAAGTTGTAGAATTTATCCAGACAGCAAAGCAGGAATATCTATTGATTACCGAAATTCCCGGAGAAAATTGCGTTGAAGCGATGAGCAGGCTCAACCATGAAGAAATCGTGCGCCTGTTTGCTGAAGGACTACAAAGAGTTCATGCCGTTGATATTGCAAATTGCGCACTCCACGAGGAAATTGATTTCAAGCTGACACGAGCGCAACACAACATTGAACACAATCTCGTTGATGAAGATGATTTCGACGAAGAACGACAAGGAAAAACTGCCAAAGAAATTCTTGATCTACTGCAAAAGACCCGCCCGCCAGAAAACGACCTAGTCTTCAATCATGGCGATTATTGCCTGCCCAATATCCTGCTGCAAGAAAATCGCATTAGCGGCTTTGTCGATCTAAGCAGAGCGGGCATCGCAGACAGATACAACGACCTTGCCATCGCATCGCGGAGTATTCGATACAATCTCGGCGAGGCATACGAAAATCTATTCTTTGAATATTACGGCACCAAAAACATCGACGAAGAGAAAATTGACTATTACCGCACAATGGATGAGTTATTTTAATTATGGATATTCGCAAAATTGACCCAATTCAACACCATCTGAATGCCAGCGTACGCGTGCCTGGCTCTAAGTCATTGACCAACCGCGCCTTGCTGATCGCCGCCCTCGCAGAAGGAAAAACGACACTCAAAAACGCGCTCTTTTCGGACGATTCACGTTATTTCGCAAAGGCACTGCGCGATTTGGGCTTTCGCGTTGAAGAAGATGAAGCAAAAGCAGAAATGAGCGTTTGGGGTTTGGGCGGAAAAATTCCCGCAACCAGTGCCGAACTCTTCATCGGCAACGCAGGGACGGCGGCGCGCTTCTTGACAGCCTTCCTAAATTTAGGGCAAGGCGAATACATTATTGATGGTGAGCCGCGCATGCGCGAACGTCCCATCGCTGATTTACTTGAAGCCCTACGTCCGCTGGGCGCAACGATTAAATCAGAAGATAATTGCCCTCCCGCAAAAATCATGGCTTCTGGGTTACAAGGCGGCAAAACCCAACTCGCAGGGAATGTTTCATCCCAATATCTCTCTGCCCTGCTGATGACCGCACCCTACGCTGAAAACCCCGTCGAAATTGAAATCACCACTGAACTTTTCTCGAAGCCTTATGTGGACATGACCATTTCCATTATGAAAGATTTTGGCGTTGAAGTCGAACGAGATGGCTACCAATATTTCAAAGTCCATCCCGCTCGCTACACAGCGAAAGAAACATACACCATTGAATCCGATGCATCAGCCGCATCCTACTTCTTCGCCGCCCCTGCCATCGTCGGCGGGACAGTGCGCGTGGAGAATATCTCGCGCAAATCCGTGCAGGGTGATATTGATTTTCTGGATGTACTTGCTGAGATGGGCTGTACAATCACAGAAGATGAGGACGCCATCGAAGTAACAGGTACTGATAAGTTACAAGGAGTCGATGTAGATATGCGTCATATCTCCGATACCGCTCAGACCCTAGCCGCCATCGCACCCTTCGCATCGTCGCCGACTCGCATCACAGGCATCGGTTTTATCCGCGCTAAAGAGACGGATCGTATCTCGGCGGTCTGCAATGAACTAACACAGTTGGGAGTTCAAGTCGAAGAGTATGAAGATGGGATGACGATCTATCCCTGCAACCACATCAAGCCTGCCGTTATCCATACCTACAACGATCACCGCATGGCGATGGCGTTCTCGCTGATCGGTCTGCGAGCGGAAGGGGTACAGATCGAAAACCCTGGTTGTGTGTCGAAGACTTTCCCGAATTATTTTGATGTGCTGGATGAATTAAGATGAAAAGGGAGCGGAGATTGAGTAGGCGATGCTTTTCGCCGTATCGAAGTCAAAACGAACGATAAACCAAAACCGCTTTGGTTTCGATACGAATGACGATAGCGCTGCCATTCTACTCAACCGCCGCTCTAATTTTGAAAAGAATTGATGATGACTTTTTACAAACTTGGTCTTATCGGCTACCCCATCAGCCACAGCCTATCACCCCAAATCCACAGCGCCGCGCTCAAGGAAGCAGGCTTGGATGGAGAATACAAGCGCTATCCTGTCGAACCTGATAACACGCAGGGCTTAAAAGATTTGCTCTCCAAAGTTCGAACAGGCAAGATTCACGGGCTGAATGTAACCATTCCGCATAAGCAGAATGTAATGCCGTTACTCGATGAATTGACACCAACGGCCGAAACAATCGGCGCAGTAAATACGATTGTATTAAAAGATGAAAAGTTAGTCGGCGACAATACCGATACTGGTGGGTTTTGGAACGACCTTCAAGAACTGCTAGCACAGGCAAAAATTGAGAAGAAAAATGCTCTCATCCTCGGCGCAGGCGGATCGGCGAGAGCCATCACCTACGCCCTACTCCAACACGGCTGGGGTGTGACGATTACCGCACGCCGTATTGAACAAGCAGAAGAACTTGCTTCCCAATTCCCAACTCACAAATCCCAACTCAACGCCGTTGCCTACAACGCAACTACTCTCTTATCTCTACTCTCCAACATCTCCCTGATCGTCAACACCACGCCTGTCGGGATGAAGTCGCATCCGCAAGGTTCGCCGTGGATTAAGGGGATGCCCCTCCCGCCAAAGGCTGCGCTCTATGACCTGATCTACAATCCCGCCGAAACGCAGTTGATGAAAAATGCTGCTGAAGAAGGTCTTCCTGTCCGCAACGGGCTAGGCATGCTGATCGGTCAGGCACTGTTATCATTTGAAATCTGGACGGGACACAAAGTGTCCGCTGACAAGATCAATCTGAATTTATAAAGGACTTCTTATGCCCATACGTTTTTTAACCGCTGGAGAATCACACGGCCCTGCTGTGACTGCAATCCTTGAAGGCATCCCTGCAGGCCTGGTGCTCGATATCGGCCAAATAAATCATGAGCTTGCGCGCCGCCAAAAAGGATTTGGCTCTGGCGGACGTATGAAGATCGAGCGCGACAAGGTCAATATCTTGAGCGGCATCATGGAAGGAAAAACGATAGGGATGCCCATCTCAATGCTGGTCGAGAATCTCAACCACAAACAGTGGCAGGGCAAAGAGACCGATCCGATGACCGCTCCCCGCCCGGGACATGCCGATCTGACAGGCGTAGTCAAATATGGCTACGACGATCTGCGCCCCTCGCTGGAGCGCGCATCCGCGCGTGAGACGACAATGCGCGTCGCAGTCGGGGCGATCTGCAAACAGTTTTTGGCGGAATTC
>JBNKMO010000006.1:0-20927 GCA_050293165.1 Anaerolineales bacterium
GAGTTGATAAAGTGGGGGCGAGGGTGGTCATGCTTAAACTCCTTATAGAGAAACTATTGGACATTAGATAATACTGTGTTTGCGTATCCTGATGCATTTACCTCTTTGGGCACGCATCGTGCTAAAGCTCTCCTCGCACGAGTGTCCGTAGGGGTAGAGACATGGTTGTGCAAGTTTTATTTACTTGCTTTATTAGAACTATATTCCCTACCTATAACCCGCTTTTTCAAGCTTGGTTCTGGCAAAACAGGCATGACATCCAAGCCCCTTGTCTTTTCATAGGACTTATGCTATTTTTAGTTCACTAATCCACTTTGTAAAAGGAAAATCAGATTCATGTCAGCCCCCCGAAAAACAGTCATCGTTGTTGAAGATGAGCCCGATGCTGCCGAAATGTTCGCAGAAATGATGCGTGTCGGCGGCTTTGATGTCATTAAACTGTATAGCAGCACTCCAGCCATCGGTACGATCAGCGCTGAGTTGCCCGATATCGTTATTTTGGATGTGATGATGCCTGATGTTTCGGGGCTGGAGGTTTTGCGCTATATGCGCCGTGAACCCAAACTCAAAGATATTCCCGTTATTCTCGTTTCAGCGAAGGGGACGCCTGCTGATATTCAGGAGGGAATGGATGCTGGGGCCTCGCATTATTTAACGAAGCCTGTCGGTTTTCTGGAATTGAAAAACGCCGTGGAAGAACTCGTTTCGCCCGTGGGATGAAAGACTTGCTCGGCGGTTTATGAATTTGGTGCGTGCCTTCATCGCGGTTGAAATCTCCCCCAACCTGAAAGCAAAACTGCATAAAGAGACAGTATCCCTGCGAGGGGCATTGACGCGCCCTCTTGTGCGCTGGGTGGATGTTGGCAATATGCACCTTACGTTCAAGTTTTTGGGCGATACTCCGCTCGATAAGCTGGAGATGCTCAAAGATTATTTGGCAGAGGCCGTTGAGGGACAAATCCCCTTTGAGATCGGGATTGGCAAGTTGGGCGTTTTCGCCAGTTTCTCGCGTCCACGTGTGATTTGGGCGGGGGTGCAAGATAAGGGTCAACTTGCTTCGCTGTATCGATGTGTGGAAACGGCAGCAAACCGAATGGGGAGCGAACCGGAGCGGCGTCCATTTTCCCCGCATCTGACATTGGGGCGTGTGAAGCAGCGTCCATCCCAATATGAGCGGGAGAAAATTCGTGCGGCAGTTCAGTCACACGAAAAGCTGGACTTTGGTAAAATGCAGGTCAATGCGCTGCATATTTTTGAAAGTCAATTGAAACCAACGGGAGCGGTTTACCGCTCGCTGTTTACAGGAAGATTAGAAAGTTAGGAGTATTTTTTGAGCACACCAGAATTACCTTATGCGATTGTGGATACTTTGGAAGAGAAGAAGGGTGAGGATATTCTCTTGGTTGATTTGCGCGGGGTGACGGAAATTTGCGATTATTTTGTAATTTGTACAGGAACGAGCGATCGAATGTTGGATGGTTTGGCGGATGACCTTGTGCGTAAAATTAAGACATCGCACCAGCGTAAGGGCCAGTTGGAAGGGCGCTCACGCGATGGCTGGCTTTTGGTCGATTATGGCGATGTGATTGTGCATCTTTTCTCACCCGATCAGCGCGATTATTATGCGCTGGAAGATTTATGGGAAGATGGCAAGCCTTTGGTGCATATTCAATAGTGTTTGCGAAGGGCACGAAGATAGGCAAAAAGAGAAGAGCCTGAAGGTTTCTAAAACCTTCAGGCTCTTTTTCTTCGTGCTAATTCGTGTGACTTCGTGGATTTGGTTTACTCAAAAATCCAGCGGTCTACATCGCGCTGCCATTCGACCAGTTCTTCAGGCTTGAACCAGAGTTCGGTTTCAAGTTTGCCATTCTCGACGCTGTCGGAGGCGTGGGTGATATTGCGTCCAACTTCGAGACCATAGTCGTGGCGCACGGAGCCGGGTGCGGCTTCGGTGGGGCGGGTGGCGCCCATCGTCTGGCGCACGGCGGCGACGGCGTTGGGCCCTTCCCAAACCATTGCCATTACGGGGGCAGATGTGATGTATTCGATCAAGCCATCATAAAAGGGTTTTCCCTTGTGAATGCCATAGTGGGTTTCAGCAAGTTCCTGGCTAACAGCCATGAATTTTGCGCCAGCCAAACGTAGCCCACGACGCTCGAGACGGGCAATGATCTCTCCAACCAGACCGCGCTGAACGCCATCCGGTTTGACAATTACAAAAGTTCGTTCCATAACTTCCTCCAAAAAAAGTTTTTCTCTATACTGATTTAGAGTCCAGCATTTGCTGGACTCTAAGTGATGAGTGTGGTTTCGGGCAGACCTAGCGGAGTAGTTCTTCTGCCTTGGTGTAGGCGTTGATCGCCTCTTGCAGTTGCCCTGCGCGCATATAAGCGTCCCCGAGCATCTGCCAGATGGAAATATCAACGGGGTACTCGTAGAGGGCTTCACGTAAATCGTAGATGGTCTCTGCAAGTAGACGTTTCTTCTTGATGAGCTTGCCGTATTCTGCCAGCGCAGCTGAGAGATTCCCTTCTCGCATGGCAGCCTGGGCGCTCATCAAGGTGATGTCGCGCAACATGGTGGTGTTCATGCGCTGCACTTTACGGCGCGGCGGCAGATTACGTGGGGGTTCAGGTTTTTTCTCTGGTGGCGGAGCCGGCTTTTCTTCTGCTACAGGCGCAACCGGTTTCCATTCATCTGCTTTTGTGGGCTTAGGAGTCTCGGGCGGGGCGGGTGCTTCTTCTGTTTTGAGCCAGTCCGGCATATCGCCGTTTGCCACAGCAGGTTTGGTTTCTTCAGCTTCGTCACTCATATCCGCAAGCCAATCGGGCAGGGTTTCTTCCTGAACAGGGGGAGCGGACTCTTCAACGGGGGGCACTGATGTTTCTGTCGGGCTTTGCGCTTCTTCTTCAGCCTCCATTGTCTTTAGCCAGTCGGGCATGTCGTCCGCAGGGGCTTCTGGCTCTTGGGGAGTGGGAAGTGCTTCTTCTTCAGGCTCTTCCTGAATTGGAGTCGGAGATTGTGTAACTTCTTCTTTTTCTTCTTCTGTTGTGGATGGCATCTGTTCTTCCGCGCTGGGGACTGGTGCTGGCGCATCGTAGGCGAGCCTGGCTTCGGCTTGCTCTGCCAATAATTGCTCTTCTTCATCCTCAACAGTGGATTCGGCAATCGGCTCTTCAGCGGGTACCTCTACCGGAGTTTCTTCAGCATCGTCGCTGTCGCCAAGATCATTGAGCCAATCCATGTTGTCATCATCATCTTCGGCGATGGGCGCTTGTTCAGCGGATGCTTCTGCTACGGGAGCGGGCGTTTCTTCGGTTTCGCGCAACCATTCAGGGACGTCGTCATCCACGCTATCAGTTGCAGGAGCAGGTGTTTCTTCATCGCTGAGTTCATTCAGCCAGGCCATATCATCTTCTGCGGGGGCTTCTTCAGCGGCAGGCGCAGCGCTCTCGCTAACATCCTGTGCTTTCTGAACCCATTCCGGTGCATCTTCAGTGCGCGCATTGGGATCAGTAATCAACTCTTCGGGATTGGCACCCTGATTGGCGGCAAGACTCTCGAGCCAGTTCATGGCGGCATCCTGCTCGTCGCTGGATGTGCCTAAGGTGCCGATGGTCGCATCTGCGATTGCGCCAGCGCTCGGTCGGGTCGGGACAGCGGTTTCGGCGGAAGCGGGAGTTTCGGCTTCTACAGGTGCTTCAGCCGGAGCTTCTTCAGCATCGTCGCTGTCGCTAAGCTCATTGAGCCAATCCATGTCGTCATCATCGTCTTCGGCGATGGGCGCTTGCTCAACGGGTGCTTCTGTTACGGGAGCGGGTGTTTCTTCAGTTTCGCGCAGCCATTCGGGGACGTCGTCCGCGCTGTCGGTTGCGGGGGCAGGTGTCTCTTCATCGCCGAGCTCATTCAGCCAGGCCATGTCATCTTCGGCTGCGGCTTCTTCAGCGGCAGACGCGGCACTCTCGCTAACATCCTGTGCTTTCTGAACCCATTCCGGTGCATCTTTAGTGCGCGCATTGGGGTCAGTAATCAACTCTTCGGGATTGGCACCCTGATTGGCGGCAAGACTCTCGAGCCAGTTCATGGCGGCATCCTGCTCGTCGCTGGATGTGCCTAATGTGCCAATAGTTGCATCCGCGACTGCGCCAACGTTCTCTGCCGGGGTAGGTGCTTCTTCCTCTACATGGTTGACGAGCTCGTTTAGCAACGCCATCTCATTTTCTTCGGCAGCAGGTGCGGGTTGCTCTGTGGGAGCAGGTGTCTCTTCTGCCCCAAGTTCATTCAGCCATGCCATATCGTCACCGGCGTCTGTAGCATTGGATTCTGGGGTCGCTGGAGTTTCTTGTGTTTCACGCAGCCATTCAGGAATATCGTCTGCACTGTCAGTGGTTGATGTAGGTGCTTCTTCAGCGCCGAGATCGTTCAGCCAGGCCAGCTCATTTTCTTCAGCAGCAGGTGCGGGTTGCTCTGTGGAGGCAGGTGTCTCTTCTCCGCCAAGTTCGTTCAGCCATGCCATGTCGTCGCTGGTATCTTCTTCTTCAGCTTGAGGGGCTGCGGGAGTTTCAGAGCCAGCATTTGCTGCTTTTTGTACCCAATCAGGCGCATCTTTAGTGCGCGCATTGGGATCGGTAATCAGTTCTTCAGGATTGGCCCCCTGGTTGGCGGCAAGACTCTCGAGCCAGTTCATGGCGGCATCTTGCTCTTCGCTGGAAGTGCCCAGGTCGCCGATACCGGCGTCACTGCCACTCTCTGCTTGAGGGCTTTCTTCATCGTTGCTGTCACCCAAAAGGTCGTTGATCCAATCATCAGCCATAGCGTCTCCCATTTCATTTGTGTCTTCGTTTGCTGCTTCCAGTTCTGCCTGGTCGGGGGCAATATTTTTCATCCAGTCGGGTAGTTCTGCCTGGGCAAGTGGTTCATCGTCATCGTCTGTTATTTCTGGAGACCCAGGGCTGTCGAAGAAGGAAGTTGGTTCTTCGACCCCAGATGATGTGCCCCAGCCTGCGGCTTTCATGAAGTCGGGGATATCGTCTTCGGGGGAGGCAGCAGGCTGGGAAGCGGTAGCAGACCCAAACTCCGCGTTTGTGTCTGTTTTGAGCCAGTCAGGTTGTGCTTCTTCACCGTTTTCCCCCAACTGAACGTCGGATGCGTTCATCTCATCTGCAAAAACGGTGTCGCCAGGTTGCCAGTCAAGCCGCTCGAGGTTCACAGCAGCATCGGGAACGTCGCTGGTGTTGAAGATCGAGCCTTTGGCAAAGGCGGCGTAGGGATCGAGGGCGTTGACACGGTGACGATAGACTTGCGCGGTTTCAGAGCGACTGGTTTCGGGCAGGATTTCAACCAGAATGCGGTTGGCTTCCAAACAGTAAGGGGATTTTGCAAGCAGGTCGGATGCGATTTTGGAGGCTTCAACGCGCTGCCCTGAGCGAAAATAGGCTCTGGCGAGCAGTACTTGCATATCCAAACGCCCCGGGTCTTCTGCCTCAACGCTCATGATCTCAGCGATGGCCTGCGGATAAAGCTCGCCCTGCACGTAGACATTGGCAAGGGCACCGCTGGTCATGCGAATTTTGGGTGGTTGAACCCCGTCGCGGCGTCCGTACAAACGCTGTAATTCGTTTTGAACGGCGGCATTCGATGGTTGTGCTTCAAAAGCACGCTGCATATGCCAAATCGCATCATCGAGTTGTTCGGTTTCGTCGGCAATCAGGCTCATGCCCACATGGGCAACAAAATCATCGGGCACCGATAAAAGCAGACGCGAGAAAACGTCGCTTGCATCTTTATATCGCTTGGCTTCAAGATAAGCTTTACCAAGCAATTGATAGGTTTCAAGGTGTTTCGGGAAGGTCTTAAGAATATGGTTGCAATGACCAACAGCCTCTTCGACTTGCCCCTGATCGATCAATGTTCCGATTTCTCGGTTGTAAATTCGTAGAGATACTTTTGCCATACCTGCACACTCCTTCGCCTAGTATGCACTATTCCTTAAAATTTCGCAAGCGTTTATGTATAAAACAGAGGTAAGGGTTGCACCGGGGTTTCACTAAACTGATGTGCAGCCAATACGGCTGATTTTGCCCGTGCGAGAAGTTCAGGATTATTTGCGTGAACGGTGAAAAGTGGATCGCCCACTTCGACGACATCGCCAACTTTGTGATGGATTATGAAGCCGACCGCATAGTCAATCGGGTCGCCTTTTTGGGCGCGACCTGCACCGAGCTCGACAGCCGCTTCGCCGATGAGCCGCGCGTGGATTTGGGATATGCTTCCGCTATGGGGAGCGGAGACAGTCTCGATCAGCGTTGCCGTCGGCAGCTTGTCGGGATCGTCCACGTAGCTCACATCGCCACCTTGTGCCGCAATCAACTTGCGGAAGCTTGCCAAACCGCTGCCGTCGGCAATCGCCTTTTCGGCCATTTTACGCGCTATGTCGGTATTCTCTGCGCGACCGCCGAGAACGAGCATCTCTGCCGCAACATGCAGACAGTGTTCACGAAAATCATCGGGACCGCCGCCGTGCAGGGCGTCGAGCGCTTCACGTACTTCAAGCGCATTCCCAACTGCGTGACCAAGTGGTTGATTCATATCCGAAAGCAGTGCGACAGTTTTACGTCCTGCCAACTCACCAATGGCAACCATCCGATGAGCGAGTTCGCGCGCTTCTGGCAGCGATTGCATAAATGCGCCCAGCCCAAGTTTTACATCTAAAACGATGGCTTGTGCGCCCGCTGCGATCTTCTTGCTCATAATCGACGAGGCGATCAAGGGCATCGAGGGGACAGTGCCTGTCACATCGCGCAGGGCATAGAGCTTGCCATCTGCCGGGGCGAGATCGGCGCTTTGTCCAGAGAGAACCATGCCCACGTCATGGAGTTGGCGCTTAAATTCATCGGTGGTCAGATCAGATCTGAAGCCCGGAATCGATTCCAATTTATCGAGCGTTCCGCCGCTGAAGCCTAATCCACGACCCGACATTTTGCCGACGGGCAATCCACATGCTGCGACAACGGGCAGCACAACCAGTGAGGTCTTATCACCTACACCGCCCGATGAATGCTTGTCGATGGCAATATCGACCACGTCCGAAAGATCGAGCGTGTCGCCTGATGCAGCAATTGCCAACGTCAGATCGGTGGTTTCGCGCGGATTCATGCCGTTGAGTAAAACGGCCATTGCCCAGGCGGATGCCTGATAATCGGGAATGTCGCCTTTTGTAAAGCCCTCTATAAAAAAGTCGATTTCCTCTTTGCTGAGCTCTTCGTTTTCACGTTTTTTGATGATGATGTCTAAGGCACGCATTGCTTTCTTTCTATATATTAAATTAATGAAATAGGGTTTGGTAATTGTAACCGAGAATGTTCTCTGAGCGGGAGAGAAATGTCAGACAATATGTTGCTTTTGCTAATTATAATTGACTTGTTTTTTGAAATCATATAAACTGAACGCTTCATTTGTAATGATCCAAGGATTGGAAGATGCACAACGATACCCTCGAATCCGGACTTTTTCGCCGTAAGGATATTGAAAAAGCCCTCGCAGACCGCTTGGCAGCAGAAACGCTTGAGAAGGAGCAAAGGTTTACCCAGCCTATCTTAAAAGAGAAGACGTGGGTTTTGTTGACTTTGATCGGTGCAGCCCTGGTGAATACCTTTGTCTTGGGCGTTGTGGATGTGGTTGCCATCTCCGGTTTCATTGGCGAGACTGGCATCGAAAAATTGCCTTGGCTATGGACGGCTGAATTGATCTTGAATCTGGTCATCTCAGGGACGGTCATTCAACTGATCGATAAGCTCTCGCGGGTTAAGATGCTGCGTGTGCTTATCCTGACTCTTTTTATAACCTATCTTTCCCTTGCAGTACTCTTTTATTTCAACGTTTCAACAGCGATCCTGTACCCGATTATGTACCTGATCTATGCCCAGCAGGGGATTCTTTTCCCTATGGCGCTCTGGAATTTGGCGAATCAGGTCTACACACCCTCCGAAGCGAAGAAATTCTTTCCTGTCCTTTCCTCGGGTGATCTTCTTGGTCGTCTGGCGGGGTACAGCCTCTTTACATTAACGGGCTTACTCGGTTATGCCGATTTGAGTAAGGGCTTGGTAGACAACCCCTCTTTGCTCATGGTTTTTAGCGCCCTTCTTTATGCGGTCGGGATTTTCTTTTATGCGCGTTTCCCGCAATATGAATCGTCCTTCCCTGTATATGAAGAAAGCACGTGGTTTGAGAATATCAAAACCAGCTACAAGACCATCCACGAAGTGCCCTTCTTTCGGTATGTCGCGGCACTTGTCTCTGTAACCTGGATCGCATTAACCTTGTTGCTTTATAATTTCTATGCCAGCCTTGATGCTGCCTCTGCCCAGGGCTTGCAATTCCAGACCGTCTACAGTATTTACAATATTTCTGTTCTGCTCCTTCCTCTACTTTTCCAGTGGACAATCGGCGATGAGCTTCTTGAGCGCATCTCGCCAAAGAACGGTTATTTCTTTTTGCCTGTCACCATCCTGATCGGTGTTGGGTTGGCGTTCTTTGTGCCTGGATTATGGGGAGGAGTCAGCGCGCTTTTCATTTCCATCATTGTCTATCGTGGTTGGTATATGCCCCTCTACCAATCGCTCTATGCGCTCGTCCCCCAAGCCAGTCGTGGACGCATACGCGGCTTGCTCGGCAGCTATTCCTATATTGTGGGATCGCTTTTCGCAGCCCTCTTCATTGGTGGGACGCGGCTACTGCTCGTCCTTTTGGATGTGGATATCGCAAACGCCCATACATTAGACTTGCTGGCTGCGCTACTGGCGGCTTGCGGCGCGATTTACATCGCATCCCGCATTCGCGCCACCTACGAAGATAGCCTGCTTTCCTGGCGTATTGCCCGCCGTAAACGCAGTTCCTCTGTCCTCGACAAGCTCGATTGACAGGGCCTAATATAAAAAATCCCCGTTCACGCTGAACGGGGATTTTTATTTTTACCTTGAGTAAGGCTAACTTCTTTTCGCATGCGAAAAGAAGTTTTGATATCTACGCCAGAGCAGCCTTGATTCGCTCCAATCCAGTGACAAGCGTCTCGCGTGGACAACCGAAATTCAGGCGAATAAAACCCTCCCCGCCGGGACCGAAGCTGGCGCCCTCGTTGAAGGCGACTTTGCCTTTCTCGATGAAGAAATCCTGCAAGGGTTCGCTGACCTGGCCCTGCGCTACCAATTCGCTGAAATCCAGCCAGGCCAGGAAGGTCGCATCCGGTTTCGAGACGCGTACCCCGGGCAGATTCTTCTCGACATAATCCACGACGAAATTGCGGTTGTCGGTCAGGTAGACGAGTAACTCGTCGAGCCATTCATCGCATTCGCCCGCAAAAGCAACCTCGGATGCGATATGCCCGGGAGCGTTGGTGTGCAGGGTCAGTTTTTCGGCTTCAGCTTTGAATTTCTCGCGGATTTCCTTGTTTTGGATGATCGCAAAGCCGACGAATAGCCCCGCGACATTGAAGGTTTTACTCGCCGCGACCAATGTTATCGTCCGTTGAGCAGCTTCGGGGGAGAGCGTTGCGATGGGAAGATGTTTGGTGCCGCCGAGAAGTAATTCGCTGTGAATTTCGTCCGAGCAGATCAGAATATCTTCCTTCTCACAGATTTCGACCATGCGGGCGAGCTCTTCTTTTGTGTAAATTGTGCCAGTTGGGTTATGCGGGTTGCAGAGCAGGAACATGCTGGTTTTCGCATCTTCCGAGTGGACGGCGTTTTCAAAAATATCCCAGTCAATTTCGTGGTGTAAAGTGTGACCGTGCGTGACTTTTTTGAGTTCGGCAACTTGCATGACAGTGCCAGTGTTCTTCTGCACCTTCATAAAGGGGAAGTAGACCGGCGGTTGGATGAGAATGCCCTCACCGGGCTGACAGGTGATGCGCGCGGCGAGATTGAAGCCGGTCACCAAGCCGGGGACGGGGACGACGTCGTCGGCGGTCAGATCCCAATTGTAGAGACGCTGCATGCGTGCGGCGACGCTGGCGCGTAATTTTTCGGTGGCAAATTCATAGCCCAAAACGCCATGTCCAATAGCGCCGTGCAGCGCACCGAGAATGGCGGGTGGGGCGGCGAAGTCCATATCGGCGACCCACATGGGGAGTACATCTTCAGCAAAAGCGTTCCACTTGACGGAGTTGCTGGAACGGCGGTCGATCACTGTATCGAAATCAGTTGGCATAAGCATTCCTTTGGTTTGGTTGAGTGTACTGAAAATTATACTCCTCTGAAGAAAAAGACAGTAGAATAATAGGCAGGAGAGCCTATGAAGAAACTCATCTTAATGCGCCACGCCCATTCAAGCCCCTACCAAGCGGGGAAACTCGATCATCAACGCTTACTCAGTGCGCGTGGTCGTAGCGATGCTTCCGCGATGGGGAAATTGCTCCAATCTCAAGAAATTGTTCTGGACGCAATTTTCTGTTCAGCCGCGCAGCGCACACGCGAGACCTTGGCGCTGGTGCTCGAAAATCTCCCGTCTGCTGTTGAGCCGCTCTATTCCGATGCGCTCTACAATGCCGAAATTCGTGATTATGTCGATCTGCTCTCTGCTTTGCCCGGCGATGTCGAAACCGCGCTGATCGTAGGACATAACCCGACCATCTCGAGCGCCTTTGAGTTTTTCTCTGATCGTTTCCAGCCCTTTAATCCGGCTGCGGCAGCCTATCTTGGTTTTGAAATTGATGCTTGGGAAGAACTGTGGGCAGAGCCAAGAGGGCAGGTGTTGGGGTATTGGGAGCCGAAGGGGATTTGATGCTTGTTATCGGTCTAGGAGACCGCCATTAGCAACAACAAAAAAGAGCCGAGTTTCTGAACTGCACCCTATCACCAAGACACGAAAATAAAGAGCCACCCTGCTGGGTTACTTGAACAGGCACCTTTTCTGCATCAAGCGCAGAGCAGACTAGTGATTGATCTTGTGCCCTTTTTGCTGAAGAGTAAGGGTTACGTGACGATAGCCATAGTTTTTCCGAGATTTCAGCCAAGCTTCCTTCACTAGCTGCATTCGATCTTGATCGGGATCAGGTACTTTGGAACGCTTTATCCATTCATAATGGGCTGCTCGCGAGAGTTTGAAGAATTGACACATCGCTTTCACTTCGTATTCTTCTCTGTGTTTGTAGATAACCCGATATTGCGCTTCGCGAGCATCTCCTTTCGCAATTCGGAATGGTATTTTTTTTGCAGCGTATTCTCCATCCGAAGACGGGCTAACTCTTCCGCTTCATTTTCTGCTATCTTGAGGGGACGTCCAATAGGCTTAGTGAAAGCTTCCCCCCCTTTTGCGGCGATATTGTCTTGTCCAGACTTCCACGCGCCCTGAACTACGAAGACCAAGCACCTTTGTGACCTCTGCGCGTGTCATGCCTTCTTCAAAGAACATGCACACGGCTTTCAGTTTTACTTCTCTGGAATAATGTTTCATCCCTTTCTTGCCTGGCATAATAAAAAGCGCCCCCTGTTTCTCTATTTCCTCACATGGGGCGCTTTTCTTTCGTGTCTGCTTTTTGAGGGGCAATTCAATTGCTCGGTCTTTTTTTGTTTAAACATGGTTTTCCTCTTGACAAGTCCCATAAAACGGCTAAAATGTAAGTAGTCACTTACATTTTTGAATCTTATGATAAATACAAACCCCACCCCAAAAAAGAAAGCCCGCCAACGCATCCTTGAAGCCGCGGCGGAATCCTTTCAAACCCTCGGTTACGCCCGCACCACAACGCAGGCGATCGCTGCCAAGGCTGGCGTTGCGGAAGTGACTCTCTTTCGTCAGTTCGGCGATAAGCAGAAACTCTTTCAGGAAGCTATCGAGCAAATCGGCGGCGGCGTAAACTTCGAGATGCTCGAAGCGCAACTCAGTTACGACCTTGCAGCGGATTTGAGCCTTATCAGCCAACACGCCCTGCGCTTCTTTATCGCCCAGCAGGATGCGATCCGCATGTTGATGTTCGAATCGGTGCATTTCCCTGAAATGAAAACCGCTTTGGCGCAAAACCCGAGCGGCATGATTGAATTGCTGGCACGTTATTTTGAAAAACAGCGTGACGAAGGTAAAGTGCAGGTGGTCGATTCACAGGTTACGGCACAGGCATTCATGAGCATGGTCTTTGGCTACGCCATCGGCATGCAACCCGTCAGGGATTTGTTGCCAGCTCAAATTTCCATCGAAAAGATGAGCGCTGAATTTGTGCGCATCTTTTTGGCGGCGTTGAAGAAATAGGATCAATAAGAGCGCTCGTTGGTTGAGTGGTTACTGAGCCTGCCGAAGTGTAGGCGATGCTTCTCGCCGTATCGCCTGTACCCGGATGGGTGAAACCAACAAGTAAGTAGAAAATATGAAGCTGTGGTTTCGATACGCTCCTCGCTCCGCTCGGAACTACTCAACCACCGTTATGACGGAAAAAGGAAAATTAAATGACTTTCAAAGAATACTTCGCTTGGTTCAAACGAGATTGGGCAAAAGCAGGCCTCCTTGTCTCCGTCTTCCTCTTTGCCTTTCTCTTCGTCATCGTCAAGGACGGCGACTTCGTCCTCTTCTTGCTTCTCTTACAAACGCCCCTCTATCTGCTTCACGAAGCTGAAGAATACATCTTCCCCGGCGGCTTTGGCAAATTCTTCAATATGGACATCATGAAATTTGACACCCCGGATAAGCCCCTTGACGAGAATTTTATCTTCATGATCAATATCGTTTTGATCTGGATTATCCTGCCGGTTTTTGGCTTGCTTTCCACCAGAAGTTATGATTATGGACTCTGGTTGCCCTACTTCTCATTTTTTGCTGGCGTTTCGCATATCGCACTGGGGATTAAAGCCCGTAAACGCTACAATGCCGGGCTGATCGTTAGTCTTTTACTGAATATCCCAGTGGGGGCTTGGTCGGTGTACTATCTCGTGAATCAGGGCCTTCTCCCGAATATTTTTCTAAACCCTCACTTTTTTATTGGTCTCGGTCTCAACTTAGCATTGCCTGTTATTGGTCTGGTGAAATACAAGCAATACCTCCGAGAACTTGCTGTTGCCTAATTAGAAAAGGAAAGGAGTGCCCCCGATGTTCGTTGAAAAGAAGAACTCCCCCAAACAAATCCTTGGCAAACTCAGGGGCTTAATCAACCCGCCCAATGTGCAAGTCCAGGAGATCAGCCCAAGCATCAAAATTCTGCGGGATGTTCACATCCCCACCCGTGATGGTGCTTACCTGAGCGCCAACATCTACATGCCCTCACAGGCAGGCAATTTCCCCGTCATTCTTTCCCTGCATCCCGCCCGCAAGGACGTTCTCTGCAAGGACGGGTACATGCACATCCAACTCAAGTTTGCCCGTCAGCCGGGCAAGCTCATGTTTTCAGATGAGACCAGCTTCGAAGCGCCCGATCCCAATTTCTGGGCGTCGAACGGCTATATCGTCATCAACATCGACAAACGGGGCTTCGGGCTTTCACCCAAAGCCAAAGAGCCGCAACCCTATTTTGGTCAGGGAGAGATCGAAGATATTTACGACGCCATCGAATGGGCGGGCGTGCAACCCTGGTCGAGTGGCAGCGTCGGCTTACTCGGCGTATCCTATCTGGCGATCAACCAATACAAAGTTGCCGCCATGCAGCCGCCGCATCTCAAAGCCATCATCCCCTGGGAAGGCGTCTCCGACCTCTACAAGGATTGGTTCTACCCTGGTGGCGTGCAGGAAGTCGGTTTTACGCCCTTCCTCTTCAGCCGCCTGCAAACCTTTGGCGATGGCTTTGATATGGGCAAAGAACAAGCGGATCGCCCGACCCGTGACGCATGGTGGGCATCTTATGTGGCGGATTTTGAGAAGATTCAGGTGCCGATGTTGAACTGCATCAGCTTTGCCTCGCAGATGATGCACACCCGAGGCAGCGACCGCGCGTACAAACGGGCTGGGTCGGCGCACAAATGGCTGTATACTCATCGAGGCGGCGAGTGGACTGCCTACTACAGCGCCGAAGTGAATGCTCTGATGTTGAAATTTTTCGACCGCTTTTTGAAGGGTACCGCCAACGGCATGGACGAGCACCCCAATGTGCGCCTTGAGATCCGTGAGTTTGGCGATGAAGTCAAGGAAGTGCGCTACGAAGACCAATTCCCGCCCGCAAACGTGGTTTGGACACCCTTCTATTTGGATGGTCAAAATGCTTCTCTCTCTGTTGCGGCTGATGTCCCCGACACCGCCCCGAGCTTTGATCTCGCCAAAGACAGCCTGCAATACACTTACACCTTCGAGCGAGATACTGAGATCGTCGGTCCCATGAAGCTAACCCTCTACGTCGAACTCGAAGGTTGCGATGATGCCAATCTCTTTGCGGGCATCCAGAAATTCCACGATGGGCAGGAAGTCAACTTTGATGGCACTTATGGTTTCCCGAACGACCTTGTTACTAAAACTGCTCAACGGGTTGCTTTGCGGACTGTCAACGAAGAACTGAGCACGCCCTATTCCCCCGAACACGATTTTGACACACTCAAACCGCTCGCACAGGGCGAAGTCGCCAAAATGGAACTCCAACTCGAGCCCTCGGCAACCTACTTCCGCAAAGGCGATGAACTCCGCTTGGTTGTGCAGGGGTGCTATTTCATCAGCGGCGTGAAGGTCAATCAGCCTTTTACCTATAAGAAAAGCACCGTTGGTAAATGCAAAATCCATTCATCGGCACAGTATCGCAGTGAACTACTGATGCCGGTGATTGAGAAATAACCTTTTCCATAATAGAAAAATGCTCAAGGGAAAAAATCCTTGAGCATTTTAATTTAATCCGTGAAAATCAGTTAGATGCGCACTATCCGCGTTTTATCACGCTGTTCTTGCCGATTGCTGCGTAATGCAGTGCTGAAAGCCTTGAAAGAAGTTGGGTATAGGTAGAAAAGAAGAGAAACGAGTGAATGGCTCGGTCTGCTGTTGATTAATTTCCTTTGCTTCTTAGCAATTCAAGTATCTGAAGCCCGTCGCTTTTGCTTACCAGGCTGCCCATAAAATCGGGATATTGAATTGGAAATAAAGCCAATATTGTCTGGATGATCGAGGCATATAAAGCGAATCGAATCTGGAAATTTGTCCAATATCCATGATCTTGGGCGATAAGTATGTAAAAGAGTATTGCCAATACAAAAGATACCATTGGCCCTGCCAGAAATATAAGAACACGTTTTTTGTAATTTCTTGTAGGGTTGATACTGCAAAATCCAATATGTGTGGGGAAGGGGGCTATGCTGATACTAAGCAGTCCTAGTTTAAAGGTTATCGAGTATTTGGCATTGCCGATTTGGATGCGGACATGCTCCTTATTGCTCAATTGTGGGGCCGCATGACCCATTTCATGTAGAAATGTCAGTATTGGCATTGTGATAAAGAAGCCGATTGCCAAATTTATAGCATAATTCATTTTTCAATAGGCTCCTTTATGCTACTCTCGCCAGCGCCGTCATCCCCAAGACCAAAATCGCCAAAATCAAATTCAAATTTAGCAGCAGCGCTTCTCGTTTTTGCAGTTTCGCTACTTCCGCAAAATCCCCGCTTTTTTGTTGACGGAACATCGCCCGCTGCATGGAGGGCAGTAACCACCAGGTCTGTGCCGCGCTGATCGCGATCATGCCCGCGAAAACGATATGTTTGATAAGAATAGACGCTGCCCACTGTCCGCTGATGGCAAGAAATCCGTCGTAGTTGGGATTCGCACTCATTTGGAACATACCCGTTGCAAGCAGGAGCGCAACGCTGAACCATCCCAGCGGATCAAGCCGTTTTTGGATGGCGGTCATCAATTTGACCTGGTTTTTCGCATCCAGACTTTTCCGCATGGCAGGAATTACCACCAGGCTTAAAAGCGCAAGGCTACCGAGCCAAAGCACGGTAGCCAGCATATGTATCCAGTAGGTTAGGGCTAACGCCCAGGAGGGCATTTCCATCAAGTTTAGGGGGTAGGTGTATCTGCCGGGGTTTCAGATGTCGGAAAAACTTCCAATGTAGGTTCCGGGGTCGCTGTCGGTGGGTAGCAGATTTCGTAAGCATGCCTTGAATTTTTAGCGGCCACGTCATCCAATTGGCCATAGGCCATAGCGGCTGAGTACTGCGCATAAGCACCGCAAGCATCACGGTTTTTCTGGTTGAAAAGGTAATCACCATAGCGCATCAGGGCGTAATAGTAGCGTTCGCCAGCCGTCATACCCGAAGCGTTATCCCAAACATTTGGAGCATAAGAAGCCAATTGTCCAAAGTAATTGACTGCTTGTTCCCAATTGATCTCCCAGAAGGTCGCGGCAGTGATATACAGACGCGCACCCTCGCGCAGACCGTTTGCCGTGCTATCGAGCGGCCCGAAGCGTTCAGCCAGCGTCAGGTAGTAGATGCCGCCTTCAAGATCGCCCTCTTTGGCGATCTTATCTGCGCCAGCATAACGCAGTGCGAAGTAATACATCCCGTCCACTTCGGCGGTGCGATAATCGGGCCCCTCCTTGCGTAGCTGATCGAGCGCGGCCAGCGCATTTGCCCAGTCGCCAGCGTTAATCAGCGCTTGAGCGTTGTTGAAGATCGCTTCCACGCCGCGCAGGTCAGGGGTTGGGGTCAGGGTTGGGCTGGGGGTGATCGTTGGGGTAGCGGTGAAGCTCATCCCTAAAATCGCTTCCGCCATCCCTTCGGCAGCGCCCGGATAATTTGCATTGTGCATGAGGATATATTCAAAATGCTGGCGGGCGTGGTCATAACGTCCCTCTGCCAGCGCAATCGCGCCAAGCTCAAATTGCTTGTTCAGCGCCTGTCCGATCTGGGTCGCTTCGGCAGATTTTCGGATACCGATGCCCGAGTTATAACCACCGTAAAGCCCGAGACCAACGATGATAATAAATCCAAACAGGCTGATAGCAAAGCGCTTTCCGCGCGATTTTTTCTTTACTGTTGTAGGTTGTGTGGAGCCAAGATTTTCAGACATGGGGGCTATTATACACGTTTTGTAAAAGTGCGTCGTACTAGCATCGATGGGAAAATACGAAAGACAGGCAATACTGATTTAACGGAAAATGCCTATCTGGATGGTGCGACGCACGCCTCTTTAGAGATTAAATAGTAACCGGACTTCTTTCCAGATGATCGGGATCGCTATCCCTGCGCCGACCAGCATCCCGATGATGGCAGTAATGATCGCCCCGCCGGGGAGATAAACTGCGACAAGGTAAGCAGATGCGCCGCCGAGTACGGCTGCAACAAGTCCGCGCAGCAGGGATGAAAGCACCGAAACGCTCTCCGTTAGTCTTGCTCTCATTATCCAGAGCATCACCACGGCTTCAACAACAACCGCCAACTCCGCCAATGCCAGCCCGATCGCGCTGAGATGTGGGAAAAAATTCAGGACGACGAGACCGCCAACGATATACAACCCAAAGCGGACGAAGATCGTCGCCAACGGGACGAGCGCCTCTTTGCGGGCATAGAAGGCACGTGAGAGCACTTCCTGAATGGCATAGCCTACCAGGGCCAACAGGTAGGCGCGGGCTGTCCACGTGAGCAGGGCAGTGCCATCCACGTCAAAGCCGAAGACAGCCCTCACTAATGGAAGCAAGCCTGCCCCAAGCACGGCTGCGACGGGCAGCGTCAGCGCGATCAGCACCTGAATGGCACGTTCCACCGTTTCGCGGAACTTCGTCCAATTTTCCGCTGCCGCATATTCCGAAAGAGTCGGCAATATGGCTGTCGCAATCGCCGTGCCGAGCAAAGTTTCAGGGACTTGCATAATCATCCAGCCATATGTGAGCGCTGTGACCGCGCCGACTTCAAGCCGCGATGCGAAGTTATCACGCGCTATGAAAACCAGTTGGATGCCGAGCATCGTGACGAGGCGCGGCCCGATGATCTTCAGCACGGCGCGCACGCCTTCATCTTTCAGGTTGATGGAGGGCGTCCACTTGAAATGATATTTGATCAGCCCGGGGATTTGGATGCCAAGATGCAGCACTGCGCCGAGAATGACGCCGTAGACCAGCCCTTCGACGCCCAGCCCAAAAGCGGGGAGTTGGATGCCCGCGATTGTGTAGGGCTTGGTGGGGGAGAAGACCAGCGCGCCGAAGATTTGCCCGATGTTATAGAGCGCGGGCGCCATCGCGGGGAGGAGAAAGTATTGATTGGCTTGCAGACTACCCATTACGAGGCCGCTGACCGAGAAGATGGTTGTGGCGATCAGGTTCAGGCGCATCAGGTGGATGATGGTGTTCTGCTGCGCGATGGCGAAGCCGGGCGCGATGCCGATCTCCGAGCGCACGATCTGCTCGGCAAAAATGGCGATGATGATCCCGACCGAAGCCGTGACTACAAAGGCGAGATTGGCGATGCGCGAGAAGAGCTTCCATGCTTCGGGGCGTCCGCGTGTGGTCAGGTATTCGCTCAGGACGGGGATCAGCGCCATCGACATCGCTCCGCCGGAGATGAGTGCAAAGAGCATATCCGGCAGGTTATTGGCAACGTTGAAGGCATCCAGCTCGAAGGAGAGACTGAACTGCCTGGCGATCACAATCGAGCGCAGGAAAGCGAGTACCTTGTCAACGCCGAAGAAGGCGGCGATCAAAAAGGACGTGCGCGTGAGGAAGGAAAGTTTTTTCATGGGGTATTCACCACAGAGAGCACAGAGTTCACAGAGAAAAACTTGCAAAATGATTCTGCGAGGAAGGCTTTAGCCTGACAAAGCAGTCTTCTGTTTTCATGGAGATTGCTTACCCTAAAGGGTACAAGATCGCTACGCTCGCAAAATCAATGACTAATGGTGGTGCGCTGCTTCGCCGAAGGTTTCTGCCCCGGGGAGTTTCCCTGCCAGATTCGCAGGTTTATGGATCAATTGCGGTAGGCATTGCGGGCAGATATAGAGCGTTTCTTCTTTGTAGGTCAGTACCAGTAAGGCTTTCTCGTTTTCAGAAACTTCGCAGTTCAAGCATTTCTTTGCCATGTTTTTCTCCAATAAGCGTTGCAGGTTTTAACCCTTCGACAAGCTCAGGGCAAGGGTTGAAAGTGTACTTGGAAAGCAGCTAACCTGCAAATTGTGAAATCTTAGCAAAGTGATTTTGTGAGCGAAGCGACGCAAGCTTCTGTTCCATGAGACCGCTTTGTCGCAAAAGCGTGCTCCTCGCGGAATCACTTGTAACTTTCAACTTGTAACTTTTTACAAAGTGCCCTTATACATCCCGCCATCCACCGTCAGCATCACGCCCGTGATATAGGATGCCGCAGGTGAAAGTAGGAATACAGCCGGATTGGCGAACTCTTGCGGCTCCGCCATGCGTCCCAGCGGACATTCTTTCATTTGCGTGGCTAACTCTTCCGCGACGCTCGTGCCCTTGGCTTGCGCCCGTGCCCCCATCAGCTCCTCGACCCGTTCAGTTTTTGTCCAACCCGGCAGAATCGAATTGAAGCGGATGCCATCCCCGCCTAACTCGAGCGCGAGTGTCTTCGTCAGGCCGACCGTCGCCGCGCGGATGCTGTTCGAAAGTACCAGATTTGGGATCGGTTGTTTCACCGAATAAGATGTGATCGTCAGTACACTGGCGGCATCCGATTGGCGTAGGTGCGGTAACGCGGTTTTAATCAAACGCACATGGCTCATCAACGAAAGGTCAATGCCCTTCGCCCAATCATCTTCGCTGAAAGACTCGAATGCTCCCGGTGGAGGACCGCCTGCATTTGTAACGAGTAAATCCAGCCCGCCGAGCATCTCAATGGTTTTGACGATCAGATAGGCAGGTGTATCCACCTCGCTGATGTTTCCCGGCATCGCAGCGACGGGGATGCCGTGTGCCTCTTCGATCTCTTTTGCGGCAGCGGCGAGCTTCTCGGCGTTACGGCTGCTGATGGCGACGTGTACGCCTTCCGCCGCGAGCGTATTGGCGACTGCATACCCCAGTCCACGCGATGCGCCGACGACGAGGGCGCGTTTACCTTTAAGTCCTAAGTCCATGTTTCACTCCTTTTGTCTAAACACGAAGGCCACCAAGATTCACAAAGAAAAAAACTCGGGGTTCCTTTGTGCTCTTTGTGTTAAAAAACTTCAAGCTCTTCATCTGTGATCGTCATATCCGGCCAATTGTACTCAACCCACTCCGCGACTTTTTGCAGCATGCGTTGATTTTGGGCGTTATCGTTGCCGACCACCGCACAGGCGATGACCGCGCTCTGCCAGACATCGTTCGCATCCATTTCGGCGACCGAGATATTGAATTCCTTATGCAGGCGCGCCAACAGTGGCTTCAGTCGACTGCGCTTTTCTTTCAGCGACTTGCAACCGGGAATGTGTAGGTGGAGAGTCAGAATACCGAGCATTAATTATTGTTTTGTTTTAATTGCTCTCTGGCAAAAAGAATAGTCGCAAGGATTGTAACCAGATATCCGCTAAACAAATAAATACAACTGTTTGTAACACATGAGTAATAGAAGAATGGTCTGAAAGATTCTGCGAACCCGGAAAATAAAGTGAGGATGAATAACCCACTCACTGTTCCGATAAGATAGTAGGCGTATATGCCCTGTTGACTAAAACTCTGAAAAAACTTCCCCTGTATCTTTTTCAAAATATCCAAAACGCCCAACAAACCGAAGCTCAACGCGCCAAGTAAAACGAATAGAAGGGTAGATTGCCCAAATCCATAGTCGATCGGATGAAAGAGTAAAGGCTGTCTATCAAAAATGCATAAAGCAGATATCAAGAAAAACGCTAAAAACCAGGTCAGAAAGAATATCTTCTTGTCTTTCATTTTTATGTTTCCTTCTTAGATGTTTTATATAGGATGCCGAGCATGTTTTACTTTGCCCGCACGGACGTCAACGTCCGTGCTAGATAGCCAAAGCCAACTAAAGTCGGCTGAGATGCCGAGTCCGCTTCAGCGGGCTTCCGCAGATTAGCGTGGGCGTTTATCTTGTGC
>JBNKMO010000007.1:0-12265 GCA_050293165.1 Anaerolineales bacterium
TTCGACCGAAAAGATGCTTACTTTATGGGCGCACACTTCATCGCCTTTGCGATGGTCAACCTACGCCACGTTATTCAACAATAAGTTTCAATTAGTTCATTGTCAAAACTCAATCTCAGACAGGTGAAAAATGGTCTGGCATAATCTGATTACCGTTGATAATTGTAACTGAGATTTGCTATGCCCCGCGCTGCTAGACTTTTATCTTCTGGAAATATCCGCAATATATACGCAACCAGTTGTTACTTAGAGGGTTGGCTTCCAACACATCTTCCTAATAGTCTCAAAGATAACACTACTCTGAACTGATGTGATTGAACGGCTTCTTTAGCCGTTATTCGCTTCCAATCTATCCCAAAACTTTAGCACCGTTTTATTAAACTGCTCAGAGCACTCAATCTGTGGTGCATGTCCGCAGCTGTCCCAGAGTTGAATCTGGACATTCGGCAACAAACGCCGCAGCACCTCAGCATGTGTACTGCTCACAAGCTGATCATCTCGGCCCCAGATAACCAAAACAGGGATTTTGATATCTGGAAGACTAGCCTGCAACTCAGTAACTAACTCCGACTGAAATCCACCTACGTTCATGAAGTTGCGCAGCGTTTTCAAAAATGCGGCTTGAGCACCTGGTTGACGGGTAAGTCTTACCTTGGTGGTAACCAATTCTTCAGTTACGAAAGATGATGGATTAGCGAACGCTTTGTTCCACAGCATCCTTGTACCAAGACGGTTCGGCCAGGTGATGATCTCTCCTAGAAGAGGTAACGTTGCTAGGCGGAACTCTAGGAGCGTGCCATGTTGATCAATACCCGCCGGATCAACAAGAACAATACTGTCAACTCGCGCCGGAGCAATTATCGCACACTCCAAAGCCAGACGTCCTCCGAGAGAGTTACCAGCAAAATGTGTATGCTCAATGCCAATGGCCGTCATGAAGTCAAGCACGAACTGGGCGTGGCGCCGAATACTGTACGTTTCATTGGCAGGCTTGTCAGTGAGCCCATGCCCCAGAAGATCAACCGCAAATACTCGATAACCGGCTGAGAGCATCGCAATGTTAGGTTCCCATTCGAGTACAGAGCATCCAATGCCGTGAAGTAACAAAACGTTAGCCCCGGTTGTGCCTGCTTGCCAGTAGCGCGTGTTTATGCCATGGATATTGACATACCTATCTTCAAGTGTTGTTGTGTTGAAGTGTTGAGAATGTGCCATATTGATATTATATCGCTTAGGGGTAAAGAAAATAGTTTTCAGCCCTACCTGTAAATGATTAGGTGCCTAACGATTCGTGTAAGCTACCCGCCGATTTTGCGAACGCAACTCAATTTTACCTGAAACTACAAAACCAAAAATCGCGCCGCATACCCTAAGCCGAAGGCGGGTCAGCTTAACGCTTTGTTGGGCAGTGCGTTTAACCAAACTTAACATTGCCCATTCAAAAGCTGGCTTAGAGATTTCTATTGCGTTGGGGGTAAAGTTCTATACGCAACAAATGAGAAACCATTCATGCCAGCGTCAGCGCAATCAGTGTAGCCCTCCACTACCCTAGCGACGAGAAGCTCTATCTCATAATTATCCAGTCTTCCAGATTGTCCTTGATGCAATACCAATGATTCACCATCTTTATAAAACTTGTATTCTGTATTCGTAACCTTAGACCAGCATTCGTCGCCTTCTTGAAAATGGTCGTTCAATATGCGTGTCTGAGTGATTTCAACGGGAAATAGTTTGTAAAGATTAATGTATTCTCTAATATCCCAATCGGCTATGCCAAGAAAAACCAAGCCATCCTTGTCAGTTATTGCCAAACCGAGTTGTTGAGGAAATGCTGCGGTAGCTTCAAATGTTATTTGATATATTGTGTCAGATACCAGATTAATTTGATTAACATGCTCAGTTTTCAGACTAATTATGATAGGTTCGCCTGATTCTACACTTTCAAAATGAAGCGATGTGCGGTCATAGGCGTTAGTGGGATTTGTAAGCTCAAGGTATTTTGCATCAACGACGATAGGTTCATTCTGTATCTCGAAACCAGGTGTCATACGAAAAGAGAATTCGGCTTTGCCTTCATAAAAAATGGGAGGCGAGTTCTGAGAGCAAGCATTTAATGCAATCGTAGCGATGGTTAAAATCAATGTCCTGATGAGGAGCTTGCAATTTTCTTTCTTCATGTCACTCTTAATTTGAGAACTGCCCAACCACACATAACCGAATAATTCCGTATAACATACTGTATCAATATTATATACAGAGCCATGCAACATCTATAGCCAATAAGATTATAGGGATGCCCAACTAAAAACACAACTTAAGAGTCTCACAAAAGGGGCAACACTATAAAAGTTGCAAAGCCCAAAACAAGCCCATCCCAACGATGATCGTCCAAAGTACATTCTTTGTTTTCCACGCTACCAGCCCGCCGCCGATCCCCGCCAACAGGTGGATATTGCTCAGCGAGAAATCAAAGCTCCCGTTCGGGTACAGCAAGGCAGGGAAAACCAACGCCGCCAAGACGGATGCCGGCACAAAGCGCAACCCCTTCTGCAACCAGATGGGCACATCAAATTTACCGAAGAGATAAATGAACGAATAGCGCAAGGCGAAAGTGCCCAGCGCAGCCCCAACAAAAAGCAACCAAAGCGAAAACCCTCTCATTAAGCAGCCTTCCTTTCTGCCAAGTGTTCAGCCAGCACCCCGGCACCGATTCCCAAAAGAGCGGCCAAGATCAATCCAAGGTTATAAGGAAGCCCCTTCGCGAAAACCGCAATTCCACCGCCGACCACTGCGGCTACCACGGCCGGACGATCTTTGATTGCAGCGAACATCAAGGCCATAAAGCTAAGCGGAAAGGCGAATTCGAATCCCCAACTTTCAGGAACAAGCGCGCCCAATAAGGCGCCGATAATCGCGCTCACCGCCCAAGTCGCGGCAATTGCTCCGGCTGCACCGTAGTAATACCAGGCTGGATTTGTCGGCATCTCATTCGCAAAATGTGACATGCTGACGCCAAAGGCCTGATCGGAAAGCACATACACAAAAGGCAGTTTACGCCAGGTCGGTTCATCTTTCAGGTAAGGCGCCAAAGCAGCGCTGTACATGGTAAAACGAAGGTTGATGATCCATGCCGAAAAAAGTATCACGACCCAATGTGCACCTTGCCCAAGCAGTTGCAAAATTGCCAGTTGCGAAGCGCCTGCGAAAATCACGAATGACATGCCAGCCGCTTCAAAAGGCGAAAGCCCAACATCGATGGCCCCGACGCTGCAGATCATCGCAAAGGGGATGACACCCAACAAGATGGGCAACGCACCTCGAGCGCCAGCGCTAAAATCTTGATATTTACTTTTCATAAGGAGAATCTCCTAAAGAATGTGAATAAAAGAGGGGAAGAAGAAGAGAAAATTGTATCACCCCAATATCCAAATAACGGAAACAAATTGCTCAGACGAGCGCTCCGCCCAGCTTTTATCCGAGACGTATTCAATTTTGTCGATTTGCCCGTATAATAAAAGCAGCATACTTCCCATCCACAAGAAGCGAGGTCTATGATGGCGTATTCATCCAATTACATCTCACAGCAAGACCCGGCATGGAAAAAGAAAAAACTTGGCTTTAGCAATTACACCATCGGCGCAGATGGCTGCACCCTGACCTGTCTGACGATGCTGGTGAACGGCTTTGGGCACAACGAAAGCCCGGCGAGCATGAACAGCAAGCTCAAAAGTCTTGGCAATGGGAACGGCTTCGTCGGCGGGCTGGTTGCCTGGGGCGGGTTGCCGGTTCTCTTTCCTGAATTCAGCTTTCGCAAGATCACTCTCTGCCGCAAAAATACGCAAAATGCACCTATCGCCGAAATTGACGCCGCCCTCGCTCGAGGACAAGCTGTTTTGGTTGAGCTTGACCAATCCCCCGCTGCGGGCATCCAAAATCACTGGGTTGTGCTTTACAAAAAACAGGGAAACGATTATCTGATCAACGATCCCTGGCCCTATCCTGTGGATGGAAAACCAACGCTGCTTGCTCCGCGCTATGCCGCCGGACGTGCACTAAAAAAAGTGATCACGGCAGTGGTTTGGTATGAGAAACAGGGAGAAGCGCCGCCCCCACCTGATGATGGCGGGATGTATGTTCAGGTCTCTGAAAGTGCGATCAGTGGATTACGGCTTCGCTCTCAACCGACAACGGCTTCCGATACCCTGGCATTGGAAGCGGCTGGAACTTATTTGCTCATACTCGAAGCCGAGGCAACTGCCCGCGCGAAAATTGGTGTGACTGGCGAATGGATGCATGTTCGTGACCCCTTCGGCGTGGAGGGATATGTCGCCGCCTGGTATGTAGATGCACTCCCCGAATCCGATCCTAAGCCAGATCCAGACCCCACGCCAGAGCCCGAACCAGAACCCGATCCTGACCCAATTCCAGAGCCCGAACCAGAACCGGAGCCTGATCCCGATCCAGTTCCAGACCCAGAACCAGAGCCGGAACCTGACCCTGAAGACCTGAAAGTCTACGTCCTTCTCGATGTTGGCAGCCGCGGATTGCGGATGCGTTCTAAACCCAGCCTGGGCGGCGCCTTGATTACCACCTTGAGCGCCTCCACAGAACTGACCGTGCTCGAAGATGCCGATGACGCGCGAGCCAAGATCGGCGTGGACGGGGCTTGGGTACACGTCAAAGATGGGGCGCAACACGAGGGTTATGTGGCGGCTTGGCTGGTAACGCTTTCTCTGGGTGCCACCCCAGAACCGGACCCTATTCCAGAACCGGAGCCTGAACCCGATCCCGATCCAATTCCAGAGCCCGAACCTGACCCCGAACCAGAACCGGAGCCTGAGCCAGACCCCGAGCCCGAGCCGGAACCTGAAGACCTGAAAGTCTACGTGCCTCTCGATCTTGGAAGCCACGGCTTGCGGATGCGTTCTCAACCCAGCCTGGGCGGCGCCTTGATTACCACCTTGAGCGCCTCCACAGAACTGACCGTGCTCGAAGATGCCGATGCTGCGCGTGCCAAGATCGGTGTGAACGGGGCTTGGGTACACGTCAAAGATGGGGCGCAACACAAGGGTTATGTGGCGGCCTGGTTGGTGGTGCTTTCACTCGATTCAGCCCCAACGCCAGAGCCAGAGCCGGAACCGGAACCGGAACCAACCCCAACGCCCGAACCAGAACCGGAGCCGGAACCCAGCCCAAGCACCCTGAGCGTTATCGTTTTCCCGTCGCTCGGCAGAAATGGCTTGCGGATGCGCTCAAAGCCCAGCTTGGGCGGTGCGCTCGTCAGCGTCCTGACAGGCGGCACCAAACTAACCGTACTTGACGACCCAACTTTCGCGATCCCCAAAGTTGGTGTGGTCAATCAGTGGCTGCATGTTCTTGCGCCCAACGGGAAAGAAGGCTATGTTGCTGCCTGGTATGTGAAGCTGGATGAAAGCGCCGAAAACGTCCCGCCGCCAAGTTCGCTGATCGTTTACGTCACGCCACTTGCCAGAGGCGGCCTGCGTATGCGCAAAGGGCCTTCGAGCGGATATTCCATTGTGAAGACGCTGCTGCCGAATACCGCCCTGACCGTACTCGAAAACGAGGAGGTCGCCATTGCCAAAATCGGCGCCAGCGGGCAATGGTTGCACGTGAGCGATGAAAGCGAAACAGAAGGTTACGTGGCCGCTTGGTATGTCATCCGCTAAGAGCAGTAAGACCACTGGCTATGCCGGTGGAAGCCGTTCACTTATAGAATGCGGAAATCACTCCTTGATAACAGAGGATGGGTAAATATGAACAAAGAACAAGCCGTAGAATTTGTCGTTCGTGAACTTGGACGCAGTAATTCAAGAAATGAAATTACTCGACAGCTTTGCGAAGAAACAGGTATGGGGTGGCCACAAGCTGCTGAGTTTATTCAGCACGTAGAAGCTAAATATGCCCAAGAGATTACTTTGAAAAAGAGTCCTATTGTTGTGCTTTTAGGCGGAACTATATTTATTGCTGGAATTATTCTTTCGGGAATGATAGTTTTTTTCACTTTAAATGGTTATATTATTTTCTTTCTAAGCCTCCCTATTCCATATCTTGGTAATTTGGTTTACTTTGTTCTTGGAATTGCCATGATGATTGGCGGGATGAGGGGGGTATCAGATATTTTTAAAAAACTTTGGGCTAACTAACGAAAACGCCGCAATCGCGGCGTTTTTTCTACTCGTGAAATTCTTCCACCTGATAGATCAAAACATCCAGCTTTTTGCGCTGCCACAAATTGGATGGCGCGCCCATCTTCGCGCATAACTCGCTCAAGAAGACTTTCGGGTCGGGTAACTGTTCCCAAACTTGGGGTAGGAAGGTGGCGCGCCGATGTCCGTCTTTGAGCACAATGCCGTCCACGCCGGGACGCAGCTTCTTAAGCAGGTCGAGGGCATCATCATAGTCGAGCGGGACGGGTTGAGTTAGGCGTGAGATTTCAATCTCGATCTTATCCAACTCTTCGGGACGTACGGGTGAGAAACGATAGTCGTTCCGGGCGGCTGCGAGGGCATGTTCGCGGACATCCTGAAGTAGCGGCTGGTAAGGCTCCAATGCGCCGATGCACCCGCGCAATCTTCCGTTGATCGTTAGCGTGACGAAGGTGGCGCCATCCGCTTGAAGCAGGGGCGTCTTCGCATGTAGGGGCGGTAATTTTTTACCGCGCAGACCGAGTTCCAGACTTTCGCGGGCGACTTTTAGAAGAATTTCTTTTTCTTCGGAGGAGAGTTGGTTTTTCATATTCCTTCAAGGCTGCATTGCACTTTTAACCTATCTTGCCATATTTCTGATTGAAATAGAGCAGTGGATCGCCGCCATCCCGTGCTTTAGCCTCGATGATTTCCCCAATGAAGAGGGTATTTGTTCCTGTCGGGATGGTATTAGTGACGCGGCATTCAAAGAAGCTCAAGCCGCCCTTGATGAAGGGTATCTTACTGAGTAAATATTCCACTTCACAGCCAGCGAAGCGGTCTTCAGTATCGGGGATGCGTCCGGCAAAAGCATTGGAGACATCCTCCTGATCGGCGGCGAGGATGGTCACACCGAATTTGCCGGCAGCGGTTACAAGGGCGTTGGTTCGGCTGGTATTGTAGAGCGAAACAGAGAGCAGCGGCGGGTCAAGTGAGATGGATGTGAATGAGCTAACGGTCATACCATGGCGGGCGCCTTCATGTTCAACGCTAACAATGGTGATACCGGTTGCCCAATTACGCATCGCTTTGCGGAGTTCTTCGGGGGTGATGGTCATATTTTCTCCAGATAGATAAGTTTGGGTCTGCTTCACCGTTTACGGCGAAGGACAAACTCATCATACTTGTGGCGTGGTGCTGCGTCAAGCAAGTTTAGTAGATCACGGTTTTATCGCTGAACGGTGCTTCTTCTGGAAATGGAAACTTCTTCATTGCGCATAATCGTAAAGTTTTGACATTGCTTTCTTATTCGCACTTTTTTTGTCCAAAATCTTTCCTTGCTGATTTTATGTAAACTAAGGTACTATTTAAGGTATAAATTTACCACCCCCACCTATCTTACAAAGACAGGTTAAGGAGAGATTTTTTTGAACAAGCAAAATGCCTCATTAGCGGAATCAGGACAAAAGGAGCGTGAATCGTTGCGCATCCTGCCTGCGGTTTTTGGCGTATCCATTTTGCTGGCAACCCTTTTCACTGCGTGGACGCCGGGGGGGATCTTCTCTGGTAACCTGTCGCGTAAGTTGACCTTATTGCTCACCACTCAACCTGAAGCGAATGTCGTCGCTATCAGCACCTCTTACCCGCAACTACATATTGGGATTGTGGCAGGGCATTGGGGCTATGATTCGGGCGCTGTCTGTCTTGATGGAAACGGCGAAGTGACCCTAACCGAAGCCGAACTCAACCTGAAAATTGCTTCCCTTGTTCAGCAGCAACTGACCCAGAGCGGATACAAAGTAGACCTGCTCCAAGAGTTTGATCCGCGTCTGGATGGTTATACCGCTGTTGCGCTGGTTTCGATTCACAACGATTCGTGCGCCTTCATTGATGATAATGCAACCGGCTTCAAACTCTCAGCGGCGATGGATACGCAGGATGTGAACCGCGCCTCGCGCCTGACAAGCTGCCTGCGTGATCGCTATGGGCGCGCGACAGGCCTGGATTTTCACCCGGGCAGTATTACTTCCGATATGCGTGAGTACCATGCTTTTACCGAAATCCACGACACAACGATCGCTGCGATTATCGAGACCGGCTTTATGAATCTGGATCGTGAAATTTTAATCCAGCACCCCGATCAGATCGCAGACGGGATCGTGCAGGGGATTGAATGTTTTATTAATAACGAGGGCGTTGACGCAACCCCCTCCCCAACGTTTACTCCATGACAAAAAATCTGCATGCGGCGAAAGAAGCAATCCGGCGTTCTCAACTTGCCTTGCGCAAGGGAGAGAAGGATGCTGCGCGCCGCTGGGCAGAGAAAGCTGCCAAGCTTGCGCCAGAACTGGAAGAACCTTGGTTGTTTCTTGCAGCTGTTTCGCGCCCGCAAGTTAGCATTCATTATTTGGAGAGGGCGCTTAAGATCAACCCGACCAGCGAGCGCGCTCGCAAGGGTATGCTTTGGGCGCGCAAGCAATTGGCCGCGAAACAGGCCGTAAAAAAGCCGCCCCTTCCTGTTGAAAAGCCCCCTGAAAAAGTAAGGCCATCACAAGAAGCACCGCACTCCGAGCCTGTGGGCGGAATTTTAAACATCCACACCGTACAGCAGGTTGAAGAGACAAAACCTGCCCGCGCGCAAAAGGTTGAAGACACAAAACCTACTTCCGTACAAAAACTTGAAGAAACAAAACCCGCCCCTGCGCAAAGACTTGAAACGACGAAACCTGTTTCCACGCAAAAAACTGCGAAAACAACTACGCGTGGCGTTTGGCGGCAGTCGCTGCCGGCTTTGTTGCTGACAGTGCTGCTTGTTTCACTTGTTTGGGCGCTCTTCCCGCGTATCTCCTCTTTTGCAGCGGGATTCAAGGCTGAGCCAACAGCAACGTTGAGCCAGGAACATTGGGGCGCAGCTGAGATTGACAAACCAACCTATACACCGACAGCGACCCCGACCTTCACGCCTACGCCCACCCCAACCATTACCCCCTCGCCGACCGCTACTCTGACGCCGACTTTGACGCCCAAACCGACGAAGACGCCTTATCCCACCGCCAAGCCGGAAGAACCACCTGCCCCGGCTTCCAACCCTGCCTCATCGGGCGCGAAATACGTGCTGGTTGATATTTCTGAACAGCATATGTACGTCTATGAGGGGAATACACTGATCTATAGCTTCGTCGCTTCGACGGGAATGAATAACGCCACTGCGACAGGTCATTTCAGCGTGCTGAATAAGATCCCCAGTGCCTACGGCGCGACATGGGATATCTGGATGCCCTACTGGCTTGGTATCTATTGGGCCGGCTCGCTGCAAAACGGCATTCACGCCTTGCCGATTATGTCGAATGGCAGCATCTTGTGGGATGGCTATCTGGGCACACCGATTTCATATGGCTGTGTTGTGCTTGGTACTTATGAAGCGAAATTACTCTACGATTGGGTCGATGTCGGTACGCCAGTGGATATCCAATGGTAGAACAGCAGCCAGCACGTCTCGCTTTGCGCGAGGCAGTTAACGCGCTTAAAAAGGGCGATCAGAAGAAAGCCTATCTTTGGGCAAAACGCGCTGCCCAAGCGGAGCCCACGCTTGAAGATGCCTGGTTGATCCTTGCACGTGTCTCGAAGCCAGAGATGAGCGTCAGATTTCTTGAGCAGGCGCTTAAGGCCAATCCGCAGAGCGAAAGGGCACGCAAGGGGATGGTTTGGGCGCAGAAGCGTTTGCGCGCCCAACGCACCCCTCAGCAGGAACAGGCCACGCAACCGCCGCTCGTCGCGAAGCCGGTGGTACCGAGCAAGCCTCCAACCAGGAAAAAGACGAAGTCGCCTCTCCTGTGGGTGGGCGGGTTCGCACTCCTGTGTATTGTCGTCGCAGTTATTTGGGCGGCAGGGGCATCCCCCGCACTGGCGCTTTTTGGTAGCGCATCCACAGCGACACCTGAGGCTACCCAGCAGCATTGGGCGCAGTCAACTCTCGCCAAACCGACTTACACGCCATCCCCAACGCCGACCTTTACGCCAACGCCGACGCTCACGCCCACACCCACATTTACAAATACGCCAACGCCCACAAACACATCCACGCCGACGTTGACCTTCACCCCGACGAATACGCCCAAGCCGACGAAGACACCGCTGCCGACCAACACGCCAAAACCGACGCAACCGGCCCCAACACAAGTCCCGCCAGTGCAAGTGGATAGTGGCGTGCATTGGATTGAAGTGAACCTGACGCAGCAGCGCCTTTATGCCTATTCAGGTGATACCTTAATCAATTCATTCCTTGTTTCAACGGGTACCTGGCAAACGCCTACTGTGACCGGCAATTATCGTATTTATCTTAAATATGTTTCCACCACCATGTCCGGCCCCGGTTATTATCTGACCAACGTCCCCTATACGATGTATTTTTACGGTAGCTATGGCATCCACGGCACCTATTGGCATAATAATTTTGGCACGCCGATGAGTCATGGTTGTGTGAATATGTATACGCCGGATGCCGCCTGGCTTTTTGACTTTGCTCCTTTGGGCACGACGGTGTACGTGCATTACTAGCCATGCCAGCTTTACCGGATTCACTCTCTCGACGCGATTTTCTCAAATTGACGGGAGCAGGGCTCTTCAGCTTGCTCTTCCCAAACCTGACGAAAACGCACGCCGCCTCGGGCCTGATACCAGATCAGGAGGGACGGGTTGCCGCCGAGAATATTAAGGTCTACGCCGCCCCCTCTTTTGATGCCGAAGTTGTCGATAAATATTGGCTGGACATCTTACTGCCCATCATTGGTGTGGAAGTCAGCAAAGATGTAGATGCCTACAATCGCATCTGGTATCAGATTGGTGATGGCGCGTATGTCTACTCTGGTAATATCCAGCCTGTTTTGCGACGTCTGAATAAGCCCGTTTACGATCATCCTGAATTGGGCAGTCTCGCCGAGGTTAGCGTCCCCTTTACGGATGCGCGCCGCGAACCTGATGACGATGCCAAAATGGCCTATCGTCTCTACTATGAAACGACCCATTGGGTGGTCGAGACCGTTGTCAACGAAGAGACCAATAAAGTCTGGTATTTATTGCGTGACGATAAATGGAACCACGAGAGTTATTACGTCCTCGCCTCGCATTTGCGGCTGATCCCAGCCGAAGAGATTGCGCCCATTTCCCCTGATCTGCCCAGCTATCTCAAACATATTGATGTGCGTCTAAAAGAGCAGCTTTTCATTGCTTATGAGGATAACCGTCCCGTGTATGCGGCGCGTGCCTCCACGGGCGCGCGTAAGATTGGCGGAAAATACTATACGCCGAGTGGCTCCTATACGACTTTCTATAAACGCCCCAGCCGACATATGGCGACCGACAATCTCGCCAGCAGCGGCTACGATTTGCCCGGTGTTCCCTGGGTTTCCTATATCACCAGGGGGGGCATCTCCTTTCACGGGACCTATTGGCATAATGATTTTGGCACGCCACATAGTCATGGTTGTATCAATCTCTCGCCGCAAAGTGCCAAATGGCTCTACCGCTGGACCACTCCCGTTGTGCCGCCGGAGAAAGAATTTGTCCACACCTATACAGGTACACGAGTAGAGATTTTTTGAGTAGAATAGACGCGGTGGCAGTCATGCAAGCGGACTGTCACTTCTTATGAATTGCAGTTGCGCAAGATCGGTTATAAAACAGGAAAAGAAGTTCATGGACGAAGCTGCTCTTAATCAAATAAGCATTACCACAATCATCCTTGTCACCATCTCGGTGCACCACATCTATTTTGGGAAGGATATTCCCAAATGGTCGTGGTATCTTTCGATCCTCTTCTCGATCATTTCGGGCATGTATGTCGGTTTTGTGATCGCTCGCTTTCCGGGCAATCTCATTCTCGGCAGCCTCTTCGCCTTCACCGTTTTCATTACCAATTTTGTTGTTCGCAAAATTAGAAATAGACAAGAAACATTTTCCCTAAAAGAATGAAAAATTTACCATCCACCTTTACTCGTAGAGATTTTCTCAAATTTAGCCTCGCCGGCACCCTCGGCTTACTCATCTCCGACCTCGGTCTCGACAAAGTCGAAGCCGCTGCCCCGCCCCTCCAAAGGCAGGGGCGTACCACTTGGAGCAGC
>JBNKMO010000008.1:0-5560 GCA_050293165.1 Anaerolineales bacterium
TACCATAGATCACGTCTGCGGCCTGAACGGTATTGCGGTTATGCGTAATGACGATGAACTGGACATCCTTACTCAATTCTAAAAGCATATCGCGGAAGCGGCCAACATTTGCCTCGTCAAGCATCGCATCCACTTCGTCCATCACGCAGACAGGCGTCGGGGAAACACGCAAGAGCGCGAAAACCAGCGCAATCGCAGTCAGGCTGCGTTCACCGCCAGAGAGTAAGCCGAGGCTCTGTTCACGGCGTCCGGGCAGACGCGCTTCGATCTCAATACCCGTTTCGACCAAATTTTCAGGATCAGTAAGACTCAGTTTCGCCGAACCACCGCCAAAGAGACGGATAAATATTTTCGTAAACTCCTGCGCCACAACCTTGAAGGTTTTCACAAAGGCTTGCTCGGTTAAATCATCCAATTCGCGGATAATTTCGCGCAGATCAGACTCGGCTTTACGCAGGTCGGCAATTTGCTGTTCCATAAACGCATGGCGCTTGCTTTCCTTCTCGTATTCTTCCTGCGCTTCGGGGTTCACAGGCCCCATACGGCGCAAACGTGCGCGCTCCTGCTTCACTTGCTCACCCAACCCCTCGGGCAGTTCGGTAATATTCGAGAGTTGTTCAACCATCCCATCAAAAGGCAGCGGCATCGGCCCTGAAACATTCTCCTCGTATGAGAACATCACCAGACCAAAATCATCCTCGATCTGCTGGCGCAGGCGTTCCATCGCTTCCTGTCGACGAGTGACGTCCAATTGCAATTGTCCGTGTTGACGCTCCACCTGCGTCATTTGACGCGTGGCATCGGTTTCCTTACTACGCTGTTCAGCCTCTTCAGCTTCCGCCTTTTGCAATTCAGCTTCAGCAGGTTCAATCTTTTCCTGCAACGCCGTCAACTGCCTATTCAGAACCGTCTCATCAGTATGCGCTTTTTCCTTCTGTCTATCCAGCTTGTCGAGCGCGTCAATCGTCTCTTTTTCGCGCCGTGCCAGACTTTCCTGCCCCGATTTCAGACGTGTCAATCCTTGTTGGCGTTCGCGGTGACGCGCTTCAGCATCACTCAGCGCGCGTTCCGAAACAGCAGCACGCGTCTGCCAGTACGTCACCTGATTTTGGAGTTCGTCCAGCGAGAGTTCTGCCAATTTTGTGGATAAAGTGCGGATGCGCGTCTGGAGCTCTTTCTCCTGCCCCGCCACATCTTCGCGCCCCTGTTGGGATTCCGCTTTATCAGCTTCCGCACGGGACAACTCTGTTTTGAGTTGCTCCCGTTGCCCAAGCTGCCACGCTGCCTGCCTGCGCGCAGATTCTGCGTCCAACGAGGCTTGCTGCTCGGCTTTACGGGCTTCTTCAAGTTTGGCGCGGGCAGCGCGGGCTGCCTCACCTAAATTGGATTCGGCTACTTTTGCCGCATCAAGATCGGAGGTGAGTTTCGTTAGCGTTTTGGCGATGTCGGCCAAGCGGTTAGCGACATCCGCTAAAGCGGCTTGCAATTCTCTCCGTTGACGGGGCCTACTCAAAGTCCCGGAGCGATTCGTGCCCCCAGCCAGCACCAAGCCATCGGCGCGGAAGATTTCTCCACGCAGGGTCACAGCACGAGTGCGGCCATCCATCCCTTTTAATAAACAGCGGGCAGCAGCACGATCCTTGACGATCAGCGTCTGACCAAGCAAAAGGTCAACAGCCCGCTGCAAACCATCGGGCGCGGTCAGCATCTCAGATGCGATGCCGAGACAGGCATCATCTTTGGGGGCTTTGAGCGGTTTTGCAGCCGCAAGCCAGGCAAGCGGCAACAAGGCCGCACGACCGGCTTTCTCGCTTTCGAGCAATGCGAGGGCGGCTTCAGCATCGTCCTCGCTATCAAGCAGGATCGCATCAACATACTCGCCCAAAGCAGCGGCGATAGCGGTCTCAATCTCGGCGGGCACATCGAGGGTAGCGCTGAGCGCGCCACGCGAATCTTTCAGTTGTGATTTACGCGCGGCTTCAAGCAGGAAGCGCGCACCTTCAGCATAACCGGAAAGTGACTCTTCGGCCTGATCGAGTACCTCGAGCTGAGCATTGAGCTTGCTCTGGGAAGTCTCGCGCTCAGACTGGCTTTCAAGCAGTGAGCGCCGATCTTTTTCGAGCTTGGCGGTCTTTTCCTGTTGAGCAGCGAAGGCTTCCTCCGCTTTCTGGAAGGCTTCCTCTGCCTTTTGATGCGCAGCTTTGGCACGCTCGGCTTCTTTTTCGGCTTGCTGGGCTTTTTCCTGCACATCGTTAAGTGTGCGTTCGTTGGCATCGATCTTGTCTTTTTGAGCTGCGATGCGTGTCTCGAGGCTATCGAGATGGGCCTGTAATTGGGCACGTTTTCCACTCAAGGCATTCAGTTGCTGGCGCGCAGACTGTAATTCTTTTTCAGCTTCGACACGTTCGCTGCGACGTGCAGAAAGGGCGGTGCGTGCCTTTTCGATTTCAGCACGCGCTTCTTCATCTTCACTTTTCAGACGCGTGTATTCTGCTTCGGCAGCTTCAAAACGTTCCTGGGCTATGCGTTCTTCATCGCGACTGCGTTCGCGTTCGCTGACGAGATTCTGCTGGCTGGCTTGCAGAGAGCGGCGACGCTCATCCAAAACCGCCAGTTCACGGCTAATGGCTTCACGATCATTATGCAACTCAGATGATTCGCGGTGCCAGGCATTCAGTTGAGCACGCAGTTCCTGAATTTTCTGCCGGAAGGCGGTCGACTGATTCAGTTGGGCATCATGCGAGCCGCGTACTTCGCGCAGTTTGGTGTCCTGCTGACGGAAGGCATCACGCGCCTGCGCCAGATCCTTTTGCGCACGGTGCCAATGATAGCCATACCAATCACGCAGCAAAACCTGCAAATCTGCCTGCACCTGGGCGTGTTCCTGGGCACGTTTTGCCTGTTTCCCCAAACGACGGATCAGTGGGGTTAGCTCGGTCATCACATCGAGAACGCGTTCCAGATTGCGCCCGGTCTTCTCAAGACGACGCAGGGCATCTTCACGGCGACCTCGGTAAAGGCCAATCCCAGCCGCTTCTTCAAAGAGACGTCGGCGGTCGTCCGCCTTTAGGGCGAGAGAGGCGTCAACCAACCCCTGCCCCAAGATTGTATATGTCCGCTCACTCAACCCCGATTGAGCGAGCAGTTCATTGACATCCCTCAAGCGGACGCGCTGATTATTTAGCAAATACTCATTACCGCTATCTCGATAAGTCCGGCGTGTTAGCGCAACTTCAGCGAAATCCACAGGAAGCCAGTTCTGTGAGTTATCGAAAGTGATCGTCGCTGTCGCCATACCGGCGCGAGCACGCTGCTCGGAACCGGCGAAGATCATGTCATCGGTCTTTTTCGCCCGCAAGAGGCTGTAGGATTGCTCACCCAAAACCCAGCGCAGCGAATCTGCAATATTGGATTTGCCAGAACCGTTCGGCCCAACAATGGCAGTAATCCCTTCTGCAAATTCGAAGGAAGTTTTTCCCGCAAAGGTTTTATAGCCTTGCAATTCAAGTGATTTCAGTCGTAGAGGCATAATTTAGTCTCAGTTTATAAATTTCAGATTGATGGCTTAAAGAACGCCGAGCATCTCGAGAGTCTCTTGGGCAGCCAGTTGCATGGCTACGCTTTTGCTTTGACCACGCCCTTTACCGTAGACTTTACCGCCTATATGCGCTTCGACCTCGAAGATTTTGGCATGGTCAGGGCCCGTCTCAGCAATGGTGATATAACGCGGGACACCCATCCTTTGAGCCTGCGTCCATTCCTGTAAACGGCTCTTGGCATCATTTAGGCTGGTACCATCAATAATGTCATCACCGGCTGCATTAAGCATCGGGGTGAAAAAGTCACGCACCGCGGCGAGGTCAGCTTTCAGGTAAATGGCACCAACCACGGCCTCGAAAGTTGCGCAGAGCAATGCATTGCGGTTATATCCGCCTGTGCGCTGCTCGCCTCTTCCCAGGCGCATGGCGCGTCCGAGATCGATCTGACGTGCAAATTCTGCCAGTTGTTCCGTGCGCACCAAAGCGGAGCGCGCGCGCGTCAATTCCCCCTCACGCATTTCTGGACGATGATCGAAAAGCCAGGCACCAACAATAAAATCCAGTACGGCGTCGCCTAAAAATTCAAGGCGCTCGTTATCATCTAAAGCATCTTCGTTTTCGTTGAGATACGATGTGTGGGTCAATGCTCGGGTGAGCAAATACGGATTATCGAGAAAAGGCAGCGATAGACGCTCTGCCAACTCGAGCGGGGACTCGACTTCCCGGCGCCCTTGGGGTTTAGCCATTTTAACCTCCCGGAACTCAGGGAGCGCCAACCACCCAAACGGGTCAGTAGCTCGCGTTCCATCAGTTCCTATTTGAATGTGATTTGTTCCGCCGATTTTATCCTGAATTGCGAGGTCTGACCAGCCCCTCTCTCGATGTCCTCCCCGAAAAGCAGAGGATGTGCACACAAAAATCAAAAAAACAGTACAATGGGTGCGAAATTCACCCGGAGGCATCACATGGAATCATCCACTCGTTTTTTACATGCAACCGAAATGGGGGTCGGAGCATGGGCATGGGGCGACCGCATCACCTGGAATTATGGGGGCAGCTACTCCGACGAGGATGTGCGTAGCGCATTCGACACGTCACTTGCCAACGGCATTCGTCTGATCGACACCGCCGAAGTATACGGGCGAGGGCGCTCCGAGCAGCTAATCGGCCAATTTCTGAAAGAAACCGATGTACCGGTGCTCCTGGCAACAAAATTTATGCCTTTCCCTTGGCGCATCTTCCGCAGCAGGCTCCTGCGCTCGCTGCACAACAGCCTTGCCCGCCTCGATGTCGAGAGCGTTGATCTTTATCAAATCCACTTTCCGATGCCGCCTGTGCCCATCGAAGCGTGGATGAACGAACTCGCCACCGCCGTCAAAGAGGGCCTAACACGCACGGTCGGTATCTCAAACTACAGCGAAAGCCAGATGTTGCAAGCCTATTCTGCACTTGCACGGCATGATATCCCGCTCGCATCTAATCAGGTGGAATATCATCTATTGGATCGACGTATCGAAAAAAATGGATTGCTTGACCGCTGCAAGGAACTTGATGTTCGCCTGATCGCGTATTCGCCCCTGGCAATGGGCTTGCTGACCGGTAAATATAATGTCGATTCACCCCCGCCGGGGATGCGCGGCCGCCGTTATGGACGCGTTCTCAGCAAACTCCCCACTCTGCTCAAGGTAATGACCGAGATCGGTCAAGATCAGGGCGGCAAGACCAATGCCCAAGTTGCATTAAATTGGTGTATATGCAAAGGTACAATGCCCATCCCTGGCGCAAAGAAGGGCAGCCAGGCCGAACAAAATGCCGGTGCTCTCGGCTGGAAGTTGAGCGAAGAGCAAGTCGCCATGCTGGATGAAGCCAGCGACAAGATCATGCAAGATTAAAGTAGCACGAGACAAAAAGCGCAAATCCACCAGAATCGGCTGGGTACGCTAGTTGAAATCGAGTGTGTGGCAGAAATTGAAAGTTAGGCAGATATTGAGATAACGGAAACAAGTTCAAATTGCGTGCGT
>JBNKMO010000009.1:0-23827 GCA_050293165.1 Anaerolineales bacterium
GGGCTACCCTCACCCTCCGCCCTCTCCCAAAGGGAGAGGGGACTTAATCCCTTCTCCCTTTGGGAGAAGGTTAGGATGAGGGAAAACGACAGTCCATTGCTCATCTCTGCGTAACATCAGACCTTAAGACTACTCGGTCTCATACTCCGCAGGCATCTCCTCGACCACACTCTTATCTTCCCTGCGATCCAGCATCTGCATCTGTTGCACAACCACCTTCGTGAAGTAGCGATTCTCGCCATGCTCGTCTACATACTTGTCGGTCTTCAAACGCCCCTCGATATAGACCAAACTCCCCTTGCGCAGATATTCGTGGCAGATCTCTGCCAAACGTCCCCATGCCTCGATATTAATCCACTCGGTGTATTCGTTCACTTCGCCGTCTTTCTTCCAGCGATTGGAGACAGCGAGACTGAACTTGACCACCTGCTTGCCGGTAGGCGTATAGCGTGCATCCGGGTCTTGACCTAATCTTCCAATTAATTGAACACGATTGAGAGCGGGCATCCATTTCCTCCTTTTACATCTACTTCTCCCCTAAATTCTGGTTTAAGAATCTAGACGAGCTTGGGTGGGGGATAAATAAAAATGCCCACACCGGAAGGCATGGGCATTTGCAGAACTATGCTTTTTTCTTCAGCGCGGGCAAGCCCGTCTTCATTTCAATCAACTCGTAGCCATCGGGCATCGCGTCGACAGCCTTTTCGGGGCGTACGTCACGAGCAAAGAAATACATGATAATCTCTTTACCAGCTTTTGAAGTTCGTTTGTTAGCGTGCAAATAATAGGTAGTGCCTTTGGAATTTACTTTTGAAAAAGCCATTTTTATTCTCCTGTTATGGGGTAATTTGATATTTATAGTGTAACATAGGGGAGAAAACTGTCAATAAGGAAAATAGAATGGATGTGCTAAAACAAATCACCCATATTTCCCAGCTTTGGGATGCACGCGCCGCCCTGCCTGAGCCAGTTGGATTAGTGCCCACAATGGGATACCTGCACGAGGGACACATCTCCCTCGTGAAACGCGCCCGAAAGGAAGTTGCTTCCGTTGTGGTAAGCATCTTCGTCAACCCGACACAGTTCGCCCCCACCGACGACCTGGACGCCTATCCCCGTGATCTCGAACGGGATGCCGCCCTCCTGCAGGAAGCCGGTGCCGACCTGCTCTGGACGCCCACACCTGAAGTCATGTATCCGCCCGACTTCCAAACCTGGGTCGATGTCGAGAAGCTGACTCAGCCCCTCGAGGGGACAAAACGCCCCGGTCATTTTCGTGGAGTGACGACAATCGTCACCAAACTCTTTAACGCTGTCCAACCGCAGAAGGCTTTTTTCGGGCAGAAGGATGCCCAACAGGCGGCGGTTATTCGTCAAATGGTTCGGGACCTGAATATGCCTATCGAAATCGTGACCCTGCCTATCGTCCGCGAGCGAGACGGGCTGGCGATGTCGAGCCGCAACACGTATCTTAATCCCGCAGAACGTCAGGCAGCGCTCGTGCTCTCCAAATCCTTGGCGGCAGCCCGGTCTGCTTACGAAGCTGGCGAACGAAACGCTGAAACCCTGCGTAATCTAATGCGCGAGATCATCAACGCCGAACCGCTTGCCCGCCTGGAATACGTCTCCTGCGCGGATTACAACTCGCTCGCCGAACTGGATGAGATCATGGGCAAAGCCCTGCTCTCGATGGCGGTCTATATCGGTTCCACACGCCTGATCGACAATAACGTATTGGAATGAAAAAGGGACTGAGATTATTTCTATTTGGGGTGGTCTTATCCTTGGTCGCCCTGATAGCGCTAGCCTACCAGCAAACAAGCTGGTATTTACATCCAACGCGCAGCGCTCCTCCGTCCGGGGAGCGTCTCGTCGAGGCGGGAATCGAATACGAAGAGATCGAATTACTGACGGAAGATGGGCTACGCCTACAGGGCTGGTATACGCCGCCAAAAAACGGGGTTGTGATCGTGATGGCACACGGCTATGGTGGCGTCCGTCCGATTGATTTTTACCTTCTCTTTGCCGAGCAAGGATACGGCGTGGTCACCTGGGATGCGCGTGCGCATGGCGATAGCGATGGCGAAGTCACTACCTTGGGATATGCTGAATCCAGAGATGTGGAGGTTGCCCTCGATTTCGCCCTCGCCCGGCCAGAGACAGAACATGTCGGCGCGTGGGGAGGCTCGATGGGGGCTGTATCGGTTTTATTGGCCGCCGCTCGCCGCCCTGAGATCGAAGCCGTAATCGCAGATAGCCCTTTTCCAAGTCTTGAAGATGAACTCAAAGACCAAATCTCACCAGCCTTATGGCGCGAGCTGATCCGCTTTTTTGCAGAGCTGGAAACAGGCACAAGCATTGATTTGGTTCGCCCAATTGATGTGATCGACGAAATCAGTCCGCGCCCTGTTTTTATCATTCAAGGCATGTCAGATACACGTATCCCTGTTGATGCTGCCCAACGTCTATATGATGCAGCAGGAGAACCGCGTTGGATTTGGACAGAAGAAACCCCGCCTCATATGAATATGTATGCCTTTTACAAAACCAGGTATACAAAAAGGACTGCAAAATTTTTCAGGGAATTTTTGTTAAACCAATAACTTACAGATTCGCTCCTGTACCATAAAAAAGGTTGCAATTCGGACTGAAGAAGGTAGAATTAGCACATGACCCACGAAGAAAAAGCCCCACCAAGCTTACGCTTAATGATCCGCTACTGGATTCGGAAAGTTGTGCCGCAAGTCACCCGCGAACGGCGCGGCGAAGTGCGTGTCAATATGCGCGATTCCGCCCAGCCCGATTTCGATTATTTCGTGCTGGTCGTGCTTTCGAGCATGATCGCCACACTCGGCTTGCTGACCAATTCCGGCGCTGTCATTATCGGGGCAATGCTCGTCGCGCCGCTTATGTCACCGATCATTGGCTTGGGGCTTGGCTCCCTGATCGGGGATGAAACACTGCTGAAAAACGCAGGCAGTGCCATTATTCGCGGCGCACTCATCGCAATCCTGATCGCCATTCTACTGACTTGGCTGAATATTTCGCTCCCTTTCATTACTTTGCACGACATTCCGGATGAAGTTTTAGCACGCACGCGCCCCACACCCATCGACCTGCTAATTGCATTAGCAGGCGGGTTGGCAGCAGCCTTTGCTCTGGCACAGCCCTCGCTCTCAGCAGCGCTACCCGGTGTTGCTATCGCCACCGCCCTGATGCCCCCGCTGGGCACGATTGGGATCGGTATCGCAATGGGACGTTGGGACGTGGCTGGTGGAGCACTCTTGCTCTTCGTAACCAACGCTGTCACAATCGCTTTCGCATCCATGCTTGTCTTCTGGATTCTGGGATTTTCACCTGGCCAGCAAAACGGGCATGGACAGCATGTGCCGCGCAGCCTCGCAATCTCGGCAGGGGTTACCTTACTGATGCTGCTGCCACTCACCATTTTAAGCATTTCCTTCTTTCAGAAAGCTAGCCGTGATCGCAATATCGACACTGTTGTTAAGAAAGAAGTTCGTGACCGAGGCGCTGTGCTGACTGATTTAAACGTCACCACTACGGACGATGGCATCTTGCATCTCGAAATTACCCTGCGCACACCACGTCAGCTTTACTACAGCGATGTGGATGGCTTGCAGGCAGCTATTGCAGTGCGATTACAGGAACCGGTTTCCATCGTTGTGGATCAGATCGTCGTAGCACAGTTGGACCCACTCATCCCGCCGACGTTCACGCCCACGCCCACGCCTGCTACCCTGACCCCAACAGTGACCGCGACATTGACCGCTACCGTTACCCCTACATCCACAGTGACGTACACCCCAACGGCAACATCCACGTCCACACCGACGCCGGAGACCGGGCGCATCCAAAACATCTTCACCGACTACCTGCAATGTCTTGAACTTCATCAGCGCCCGGGCTTCAACCGTCCCGTTATCGGGCGTGTTAGCAACCGCTCGATGATTTCAGTGCTGTATGGCGAAGCGACTATCGAAGGGCTGGTTTGGATAGAAATCAAAGATGCCGATCAACGTGTAGGCTGGATACCAGAAATTTGTATGCAGGTCGTGACACTCACGCCCACGCGGACACCGCGCGTTACGGGTACGCCCGCACCCTAAAATCCAGGTGCGTACCTTGCTACCAGCTGCGCCAGCAGCACAGCGACCTTTCCTTCCATTCCAACTCTTATATATCTCTAACGTGGCGGCTTTATTTCGCCGATGCTTTTTTGTTATACTGCTTTTAGTTTAAAGAAGCAGTGAAGTTTACTGCATACAAACTGGGGAACGCAACAAAAAGGAAAAAAGATTATGATGCGATTTGATCGCTTTACAGAACGCGCCCAAGAGGCTGCCCAACGCGCAGCGGAGATTATCCAGCGCTATGGGCATAATCAAATTGATACCGAGCACATCTTGCTCGCGCTGATCGAACAGCACGATGGTGTCATCCCACAAGTTTTAGAAAGCATGAACATCAGCGCCGATAACCTCGCCGCGCGGCTGGACGCAACCCTGAAATCCAGCCCGAAAGCGAATATCTTCGGCGGCGGCGCGGGACAAATTTTTATCACCCCACGCGTCAAGCGGATCATTGATCTCGCCAACGAAGAGGCCAGCCGTCTCAAAGACGAATATATTTCCACCGAGCATCTTTTTCTCGCTATTTTGAGCGAGCGCAACACCGCCGCCGCACGCGTGCTGGAAAGCGCCGGTCTGAGCCGTGATCGTGTTTACGCTGCCATTCAGGAATTACGTGGAGGACAACGTGTTACCGATAAAAAAGCGGAATCACGCTATCGTGTGCTCGAAAAATACTCACGGGATTTAACGAAGCTCGCCCGTGAAGGGAAACTTGATCCCGTTATTGGACGCGATACCGAAATTCTACGTTTGGTGCAGATCCTTTCACGCCGCACGAAAAACAACCCTGTTCTGATCGGCGAGGCCGGTGTTGGTAAAACCGCCATTGTCGAAGGTTTGGCACAAAAGATCATCAACAACGATGTTCCTGAGATTTTGAGCGGTAAAAAAGTCGTCTCGCTGGATTTGGGCAGCATGATCGCTGGCTCCCGTTTTCGCGGTGAATTTGAAGAACGCCTGAAATCCGCCATCGACGAAGTCCAAAAATCGGAAGGTGAGATCATCCTGATGATCGACGAGTTGCACACCGTTGTCGGTGCAGGTGCAGCACAGGGGGCATTGGATGCATCCAACATGCTCAAGCCTGCGCTCGCACGGGGCGAGTTACAGTGCATCGGGGCGACCACGCTGGATGAGTTCCACAAACATATCGAAAAAGACGCTGCACTCGAACGTCGGTTTGCGCCCATTTATGTTGAAGAACCGAGCGTAGACGACACTATCAAGATGCTGCATGGCTTGCGTGACCGCTACGAGGCTCATCACAAAGTACGCTTCTCGGATGAAGCCCTCGTCGCTGCTGCTCGCCTGGCTGACCGCTACGTCTCTGATCGTCATCTACCCGACAAAGCCATTGACCTGATGGACGAATCCGCAGCGAAATTACGCGTTGCACTCTACTCACTGCCGCCCGATTTGAAAGCGAAGAAGAGCGAGATCGACCGTCTCGCTGCAGAAGAAGAATTGGCCGGCAACGAGCGCGATTACGAACGTGCTGCCGAAATGAAAGCCGAACGTCTGCGCATTGAAGAAGAATTCAAAGCCCTGCGCGACCAATGGGAGCAAGAACACAAACTCGACGAAGTTGTTGATCTGAATGACATCGCCGAAGTCGTCCATCAGTGGACGGGTATCCCCGTCTCACAGATGATGGAAACTGAAGCACAGAAATTGCTCGAAATGGAAGAACGCCTGCACGAGCACATCATTGGGCAGCATGAAGCCATCACGGCAATATCCGATGCTATCCGCCGCGCCCGTTCCGGACTGAAAGACCCCAACCGCCCGATCGGATCGTTCATCTTTGTTGGACCCTCCGGTGTTGGTAAAACGGAACTCGCCAAGGCATTGGCATGGTTCATGTTCGACGATCCCGATGCTCTTTTGCGAATCGATATGTCAGAATACCGGGAGCAACACACGGCATCACGTTTGTTCGGTGCCCCTCCGGGGTACGTCGGCTACGAGGAGGGTGGTCAACTTACGGAAGCGGTACGCCGTCGACCCTATCGTGTCATCCTCTTCGATGAAATTGAAAAGGCGCATCCCGAAGTCTGGAACGCGCTTCTGCAAATTCTCGACGATGGACGCATGACCGACGGACAAGGCAAAGTAGTCGATTTCCGCAACACGATTTTGATTATGACCAGTAACCTTGGCACCGAATACGTTCGTAAGAGCGGCGCTTTTGGTCTTTTGCAAAAGAGCGAAAACACGGAAGACCGCGAAATACAGGAAAAAATCGAAAAAGCACTTCGAGGCGCTTTCCGCCCCGAGTTCCTGAACCGCATCGACGAGATCATCACCTTCTCGCCGCTCAGCATCGATGAGATGAAAGAGATCGTTGAAATGCAAATGAAAGAAATTCAGGGACGTTTGAGTGAACACGGTATCGAGGCTAACCTGACAGAAAGCGCGTGCACGTGGCTCGCCAATGAAGGCTATGATGAAGCCTTCGGCGCTCGCCCGCTCAAACGCGCCTTGCAAAAATTCGTCGAAAGCCCGCTGTCGGTCAAACTGCTCAAAGGCGACTTCTCCAAAGGCGGTTCCATCCTCGTCGATGTGGACGAAGAGAAGAACGAAATCATCTTCACACAAAGCGAGCTTGCCCCAAAAGAAAAAGAAGAAGAACCGAGCAACGCTGCGTAATTTAATGCTCCCTCGCAAGTCTGAGGAGAGAGTGCAGTCCCCCACAAGTCAGGCAATTTTTGCCTGACTTTGTTTTTAAGCTAAAATATCTCAATTGAAATTTCATACCGGCAGATGTTCCTGGCCTCTTATCTTACGAACATCCGACAAGGAGATCATCATGCAAGAAACCAAATCGTCAAGTGCGAAAACCATCTGGATTATTATAGGTGTTGTCATTACCCTGCTTTGTTGCTGTCTTATCGTGCTCACAGCAGCAGGCGTTTGGCTTTACCAAAATGGCGACGCTTTTCTAAATAGCGACATCAACTTTACTGGCACATCGACGGCAACCCCCAGTGCCCCCATCGTCGTGGAGCGCCCGCCTGTCGACGAGATTCCGACAGATACGCTTTCCACTTTGGAGAACACCATTGTTCCGCCAAACAACCTACCCGAACTGGCCTGCCGCCTCGACGGGAAATGTGAGATTCCCCTCACAATGGACCCACCTGCCACGCCGCTCCAAGTCGGCGATACCGATACCTTCTGGGCAACCGACGTCGGCACCAACGAAAACTTTCAAGTCGATGCCACCCTGCAATACGTCACCGCCCACTCCTACTTCTGGGTACAGGATGGCGTCAACTTCGACGAAGGTGACATGGAAAAACTCATGGATACCTTCGAAAACGAAATCTACCCCACCAACCGCGCCTTCTTTGGCTCCGAATGGTCTCCCGGCGTCGACGGCGACGAGCACATCTACATCCTCTACACGCGCGGCATCGGCTCCAGCATCGCAGGCTACTACTCATCCGCTGATGAGTACCATCCTCTCGCGCACGAATACTCCAACGCCCACGAGATGTTCCTCTTCAACGCAGATAACACCTTCCTGCATGAAGGCTTCACCTACGGCGTCCTCGCACACGAATTCCAGCACATGATCCACTGGAATCAGGATCGCAACGAATCTTCCTGGCTCAATGAAGGCTTCTCTGAACTCGCCACCTTCCTCAACGACCTCGATCCCGGCGGCTTCGACTGGGTCTACACCCAAAGCCCCGATCTGCAACTCAACGACTGGCCCAACGACCAGAACGCCACCACGCCCCACTATGGCGCAGCCTTCATGTTCACCACCTACTTCCTCGACCGCTTCGGCGAAGAAGCCACTCAAGCCCTCGCTGCCGACGATCAGAACGGCATGGACAGCGTCGACAACACCCTCACAAGCATCAACGCCATTGACCCCATCACGGGCGAAGCAATCGTCGCAGACGACATCGTCATCGACTGGTTGATAGCCAACTTCCTCAAAGACCCCAACGTCGGCGATGGACGCTATACCTATCACAACTACGAAGATGCGCCACAACCCGACGCCACCGAAAACATCTACAATTGTCCCACTTCGGAGAACTATAGCGTCCACCAATACGGCGGCGATTACATCCAGATCGAATGTGCCGGTGACTACACCATCTCCTTTGCCGGAGCAACTCAAACAGGATTAATTCCCGAAGACCCCTATTCCGGTGACTACGCCTTCTGGACGAATAAAGGCGACGAATCGGACATGACCCTGACACGCTCCTTCGACTTCAGCAATGTGCCCGGTCCCATAACTTTGTCATTCCAAACCTGGTACGACCTCGAAACCGACTACGACTACGTCTACCTCGAAGTCTCTGAAGATGGTGAACACTGGCAGATCATCACCACCCCCTCGGGGACCGGTGAAGACCCCTCCGGTAACTCCTATGGTTGGGCATACAACGGCGTCACCAACGGCTGGATGGAAGAATCTGTCGATCTCTCCGACTATGCTGGCAAAGAAGTCCAGGTCCGTTTCGAGTACGTCACCGATGCTGCTGTCAACGGCGAAGGTATGCTCATCGACGACATCCGCATCGACGCCATTGACTACGCATCCGATTTTGAAGCCGACGACGGCGGCTGGGAAGCAGCAGGCTTCGTCCGCGTCCAGAACATTCTCCCGCAAACCTTCCGCGCAGCCCTCATCCTGAAGAGCGGCGGAGAAACCACCGTCGAGATGATCGAGCTCTCCGATGCCCAAAGCGCCGAGATTCCGCTCTCACTCAACAGCGGTGATAAAGCCATTCTCGTCGTCACCGGCACAACTCGCTTCACCCGTGAGTTGGCAAATTATTCAATTGAGATTAAATAATCAGTAGGGGCGGGTCTAAGACCCGCCCCTACCAAATTGAAGGAGCTTACCATGCCCAAAGCATCAAAAGCCGAAATTCTCAATTTAGCCGAGTTGGCACAATATCAGGAAAATGCCGTCGTCAGTAATCAGGTGCTGCGCGCCGAAAACGGGAACGTAACCCTCTTCGCTTTCGATGCCGGGCAAGAACTCAGCGAGCATTCCACGCCCCACGATGCCTTGCTCCAAATACTGGATGGTAAAGCCGAGATCATCATCTCCGGCAAATCCTTCCCCATGCAGGCGGGCGAGACCATCATCCTGCCAGCCGATGAGCCCCACGCCGTCAAAGCAACCAAGCAGTTCAAAATGCTGCTGACGATGATCCGTGCGTAAAACAACCGGTTTCTGAGCGGAGCGAGACGCGGCCAAAGGGCGTTTTCTGCAAATGCTGTCCTTCGACTATAGGCTCATTCCATTCGCCTTCCGCTCAGAAACTATATTAAGGCTCTTCCGTGAAAGTTCTCTCCGTCAGCGATAAAGTCATCACTACCATCGACAGTCCCGAAAATATTGCCGAACTTCAGGACGTGACTTTGATTCTCGGCTGCGGAGATCTACCTTATTATTATCAGGAAGAAATTGCAAAAAAGCTGCGTGTGCCGCTCTATTTTGTGCGCGGCAACCACGACGCTATCATCGAATATGGCGTGGATGGCGAGCGCAAAGGTCCCCGTAACGGGATGGATTTGCATCGCAAAACAGTTTACGAAAACGGCATTATCCTAGCGGGGATCGAAGGTTGCAACCGCTACAATCGCGGGGATTTCCAGTATACGCAAGCAGAGATGTGGGAGCATGTTTTCCATCTTGTCCCCAAGCTCCTGATGAACAAATTGATGTATGGGCGTTATCTCGATATTTTTGTGACCCATGCCGCCCCGCACGGCGTTCACGACAAACCCGATTGGACGCATGTGGGCATCAAAGCCTTCAACTGGCTCATCAAAACCTTCAAACCCAAATACCATTTTCACGGGCATAATCACGTCTACACCGACGACACGATTACCGAGACACAGGTGGGTAAAACGCTGGTCATCAACACGTATGGCTATAAAGTAAGAGATTTGGATTTTAAGTGAGCAGACCACAAAAGTCTTGAAGACTTTTGTGGTCTCTTTTTTAACGACAGATCAATACCGGTTTGCGCGTCTTGCGCAACACCTCATCAAGGCTGCCGCCTAGCAGAACTTCTGCGACGGGTTTGCGGCTATAGCCCCCCATTAATATCAGGTCAATATCTTCTTCTTTGGCCGTATCCAGAATGCCTTGGGCAACATTGCCCTCTTTTTTAATATATGTGGCTTCAATCTCTTGCGTTTTGAGATAATATTTTGCACGTGCAACTTGCCATGAGCGTTGATTTATATCGTCGACTACACAGAGCACATTGAGCGCTGTGTCCCAACGTCCGGCGAAGTAGGCAGCGATGTAGAGGGATTCGTTTGCTTTGGGGCTACCGTCATAGGCGACGAGGATGCGTTCGAGCTTTTCGGTAGCTTGGGGAACGGTCAACACGGGGCGAGGGCAACGCTGGATCAAATCGCGCAGGCCAGAGCCGAGCCGGGAGGTGATTTGGGGCTGGGGAGGATGTGCGAGGTGCAATATAACGAGATCTGTCCAACGGGCGCGTTTATTGATGACAGACGAGACCCTGCCAAAATCAAGGGCGATTTCGCCTTTTAATCCTGCTTCGGTGCATTCTTTTTCGAAACGTTCTGCGATAGTTTTGGCAACGTCGCTCTTTAGATCCGCTTTTGAAGGGGCGATGTGCAACCCAAGCAGATGTGAGCCCTCGCGCTGGCCGATGAGCAGGGCTTGTTTCAGGGCGTTCCAGCTATCCCACTCGCCGCTGAGGGGCACAAGAATATTCTCGAAAAGTGCATCCGGATGGTGTATGGCAACATGCTTTTTGCGCCACGCGCCGACGGGCTGGCCTTCTTCAAGCAGCGAGGGCCATATGACTTTACGGAGTTGTTCAGCCGTTCGTTTTAGTTTTTGCCTAAAACTCTCGCCGCGCTGATCGACAAGGTCGGTGGTGGCAACATCCAGCTCGACAGACCAGCCAAGTTCTTCTTTGAGGCTTTCTTGATGTTTGGTGGTCCAAACATAGAGATCGGTTTCGGTGCGTTTGGGAAAATCGCGCAGGATACCGCGCTGGCGAATACTCTCGATAGAGGGGGTATAAATATTTTTGTACCAATGGCGAACAGCATCGGTCAGGATGATTTCGCAGCGGGCTTCGGCGTTGAGCCGATGATGGTGGCTAGCGATTTGCTCTTCAAGAAGGGTGTATTGCCCGGGGACAGTGATGCTCAAATTGGCTTCAGGGCAGCTTTCGTCAATTCGAGTGTTTGCCAGAAAGCTGGCGTATTCAGATTTCAGGATGAATTCTTCGAAATCTGTTTCAGGGGAAAGCGGGACTTTTGTGTGTATCTCGGTGACATAGGCGCTGATATGCGTGGCGCCACGTTCGCGCGCAATTGAGACGCGATGGTTTCCGTCGATGACGAAGTAGGCTTCGCCAATTTGGTAGACCTGAATGGGCGGCATTTCGTCGAGATCACGCAAGGCGGATTTAACCCGCGCCCAACGACTGGATTGAACATCATAACGCGGCAGAAAATTGCGATTGAAATCGGCGTAACGTCCAACGCTGCCAATGATTGCGTTGAGGGGAATATCATGTAAACCAAGCGCTTCTTCGCCGCTGGCATTCAGGCGTTTACGCGCTTCTTCAAAAGGGATTAGTGCGTCGGAATGTCCCGTAATACGGCTGAGAATATCTTGCAGGGCAGCTTTACGCCGCGCTCGCTTGAAATCATCGAGAGCAATGCGGTAACGGGGAGATTTCTCATCCATAAAGATCTAGAACCAGCGTACATGAAAACTTTTGAAGGCATCTCGGAACTCCCCCCACTCGAATTCATGGCGGTCAACGCGCGCCGCACTGGGCCCTTCCTTGACGATCTCAAGAAAGGCTTTCAGAGTTTCCTCGTGCCCCTCGGCGCGGACTTCAACCTGATCCCGTCCAACGTTGCGTACCCAGCCATTGATGCCGAGCAGTTTCGCCTGCTGCCCCACAAATGAGCGAAAGCCAACATTCTGTACCCGTCCCCAAACCTGGATGTGGAGACTCGCTTTTTTACTGGTCATTTTTCTCTCGTTTCGATTTGACGGAGAAATATTGGGCAGCAGGATATGCCAGAATGATAAGTAAGATCACCAAGTAGGGGGCAGTTGCACGGAAGGCGACGCCAAGCAAGTTTGCGCCTAGAACGGATTCCTGCCAATTGGCGTCCAGATACGCGAGGGATTGCCCAAAGATGCGCATTGCGCCCGTTTCGCAGGCGATCCCATCTGCATAGGCACGAATCAATTCATCCACTTTACTGGCACCTTGTTCTGCATATAAATACCGCGTAAACGAAGCGGCCTCGGCATAGGAGAGAAAGGCTTGTGAAGCTTCCCGTGAGAAGGCTTCGCAAAGTTGCGTTATCGGGATGAGCGTGTGTTGTGTGACAGCGCGTTCCAGCGCAAGTTCGTAATCGGGATTGGGGTAGAGTTCTGCCTGCGAAGCGATGCCTTCAAGCAGCCAATTGGGCAGGCGGTTGTAATTTTCGCCAACATACCGATAGAGTAGCACATGCGCCAGTTCGTGCGGTATCTGTTGTTGCATGATAATCTTTGCCTGCGTGCCGGGCGCAACTGAAACGAAAACCGCTCCCAGCACGGGGTTGGCATGGCCCGCAACCCAGCTTTCACCGCCCATAAAGAGCGCATTTTGCAAATCGGCAGGGGAGGCGTAAATATATACGTCAACGGGTTCACTGATCTGAGCAGGAAATAATTTTTGGATATTCGCCAAACCGTTACGAGTAGCATCCAGCGCAGCTTGTCCGAAGCTCTCGTCACCTTCGCTCCAGTGGATGCGCAAATTTCCCTCTTCACGCGTTTCCCATTCAAAGCGGTTATCACTGTAGATAAAAGAATATTTTTGGCTGCTGAATGTTTCGCCGTTTGATAGCGTTACCTGCACCCAAAGCGAAAGCTTGGCAAAGGGATGTAAGAGTTTTTCGGAAGCATCATACGTATAAACAAAGAGATCGTTTTCGGCATTCATCGGCACGACACGGGTATTCTCTTCGTTCACATCACGAAAGAGCAATTCTACTTTTTGGATGGGATCAGGGGATTCGATCTGCACTGAAAAGGTAATCTGTTCCCCAAAGGTATGCCTCACTTTTACGCTGCTCACCACGACCCCGCTCTGCGCCCAAACTTGCTGGCTGGCACCCAACAGCACAGCCAACCCCAGCAGCAATCCAATCAATCCGCGTGCTTTCTTTCCCTCCAAAGTTCTCCTCCGCCTACTCTTCCAAAGGGTCATCAGGGTCGTGTTTCAAAAAATCAAAATCCAGCGCATCTTCCGTAAAATCGAGATTTTCTAAAGCCTCCTCGATATACGCGATAGCAACTTCTTCGTCGTCATCATATTGGTCGAGCAAACTCAAGAAATACTCACGCACATCCTCGCCGCCGATCTGCGAAAGTGACCAGATCAGCGCCCGAAAAACATCGTCATCTTTCTCGTCTTCAAGCATCTTCAGCAACAATGGGCGCGCTTTCGCAAGCTCTAACTCACCCGTCGCTTTGACCGCCGCAAGGCGAACAATCTCATTTACCTCCAGCAGGGAGAGCAATACTTCATCGCTCCAAACATCATCAGAGGAACGTCCCATTGCGAAAAGCGCGCTTGCTTTCCACATCGGGATCTCGCGCTGCCAGGCTTCCTTAATCAGTTTCGCCACTTCAGGGCGCGATGAATAGCCTAAAGACTCAAGCGCACGCTGACGTAACTCAGTCTTCTGATTGGCATTACACAGAAAAAGCAAAGTCTCTTCAACGGTGTGCAACTCATCTTTGGAAATTTCGTCCAGTTCCCCGCGCAGAACGAAGGTACCCAAGGCTGTGATCGCCTCGGCGCGCGGTTCGGTCTCCGGGTCGTTTTTTGCGATCTCCAAAAAGGCCGGCAGTGACGTGTCGCTTTCGCAATCGCTCAATAAACGTATTGCGCTAGCGCGCACAAAAGCATCTTCGTCCGTCAGCAGGGAGTTCGCTAAAACGTTGAAGCACAGCAATGTATCCAGTTCGAGCTCACGCTTCAGGCTTTGCAGAAATTCCTGTCGGCGTGCTACGCTGATCTCAGTCCAGTTCTCTTTGAGTTGGGTCAGTTGACGTGGCGCAAGATCAGAAAAGAGAAAAAGCATCTCTTTAGAGAGGCTGCTTTGCTCATCACGCAGTTGGGCAACTGCGTCTTCAAAGGTGGGGTCAGTAAGGCTCATGGCAGTAATTTATGGAAAAGTGATACTAACTGGATCAACAAAATCCATCACGTTGATATAGAACATTAACCCGAACAAGAGCATCAACCCAACCCAATGAATGAGACCTTCCACACGCGGAGAGACGCGTTTGCGAAAGAACACTTCAGGGAGCAGGAAGATGATCCTGCCGCCGTCCAGGGCGGGCAGCGGGAGCAGGTTGAAAACCCCCAGCGTAATCGTCAAGTTAGCGATCATGCTCAGGGTGAAGAAAGTTGGCGAAGTTTCCTCGCTTGCGGAGGAGCCAGTGCCCGCCGAGCTTCCATCCGCGCGGCTTTCAATATCGGCGGTGACGGTTTGCTGGAAGATATTGAAGATGCCCTTGAAACCAATAAAGCGTCCTTCTTCTGGGCTGAGACTGCCGCGCAGCATTCTCCCGGGCAGCAGCAGAATTTCACGCGCGTTTAATGCGGTCATCTTTGCGCCGTAAGTCAGGGTTTCTATAAAGGAGGGATCTTCATTGTAGGCATAGCCGGGCATAAAGCCGAAGGCGCCCTCTTCTGCAGTGCGAGTGCTGAGCGGCATAGCAGAGGTTGTGATTTCTTCCCCATCGCGCAGAAGAACGATCTCGACGGTTTGATCGAGGTATTCGCGGGTCAGGTCACGCATTTGGGTATCACTGGTAATTGTTTCGCCGTTCATTTCCAGGAGGATGTCATTTATACGGAAGCCAGCCTCTGCGGCGGGCGATCCGGGCGTCACATCGTAAATTTGGACTTGCTCAAAATTGGGAATCCCGGCTTGGGCAAAAATCAACTGATAAACGAAAACACCCAAAATCAAATTCATGGCAGAACCAGCCAACAAGATGGCGGCACGCGCCCACGGAGGAGCGGCTGGAAGGGAGCCGGGCTGGGGCTCGTAATCTTCTTCGATGTTTTCGTCAAGATTATCTTCGCCTTTGAAGCGATTGAAACCGCCAAAGGGCAACCAGTTCAGGGTGAACTCAGTGCCTCGCCAATAAAAAAGGGTCAGCATCTTTGGGGGCATACCAAAACCAAACTCTTCCACCTCTACTTTTAGAAGGCGCCCGACCACAAAATGGCCGATCTCGTGGATCAAAACAACGACGCCAAACCCGGCAACAAAAACGATGCCTGCGATTAAATTAGTACTCATAAAACTCTCTTTACTCAAATTTAACAAGAAATAGTGTCAGGTCGATTATATCTTGTTTTCTTTTGTGAAAATGAAAAGTAGATTAAGCATCCACCCAATGTGCTGCGCCGCCAACGGTGGCTGTCAGCACATTTGAAACGCCTTCAAGCGCCTTGAGTTTTTCACTGACGTTGTGCATTTCTTCTTTTAATGTGATGACGTGAACGTTCGGCCCCGCATCGATGGTGTAGAAAACAGGGATGCCCGCCTTGCGCCAATCGCGCACCGCTTGCATAACGCGGAGAGTGGCTGGTTTCCAATAAAATAACGCGGGGTTCGACGTCATCATCACGGCGTGCATCAAGTCTGAATCTGCTTCCGTTATGGAGGCAAAGGCTTCAAAATCACGCTGAAGGATGGCATTGCGGCAAATCTCAATTCGGCGCGGTGCATCCGCAACACGCGCAGCCTGAAGTGGGCTGGTCGGCGCGAGGGCATGTCCTTCAATGGAAACGGTCTTCTTATGCTCGGCGCTAACGATAGTGACACAGTCGGCTAAATCCCAATGCTCGACAGGGGCGATGGAGAAGGCGTAGGAACTTTCATCGTCTTCGCCCGCCTGCCATTCAACAAATCCGCTTGGCACCGAACGAGATGCGGAACCGGAGCCTCGGCGTGCCAAACGCGAGAGCGCTGGCTCGTCGAGTTCTAATCCCGCCGCCTTGGATGCCGCCAATGCCAGCGCTGCAAACGCAGCAGCAGAGGAAGCGATCCCTGCGCCAGTGGGGAAGTTGTTTTCGCTCTCGACGCGCATGAAGCCTTTCTTGCCGGATGCGACGCGAACAAGATCAAGGATTCTGCTGACGCGCGCTAAGGCTGCTCCGCCTGCTTCATTGCCGTTGATGATGAGTTCGTCGCTGGCGAGAAATGCATCGAGCGTGACGGTTGTACGGGTTTGAAGTTCCTTCAAGTTCATCGAGAATGAAGTGTTCGCGGGGATGCGTAGATCATGGTCGCGGTTGCCCCAATATTTGATGAATGCGATATTAGCGCAAGCGACACTGGTTGAGGAGTAAGTAGACATGTAACGTATATCACCTTTTCTTTGTTTTCTGTTGCGAGTTTACCACGAACATCAAAGAGGTCTATGAGCTGTCGTTTCTCGTCAAAACTCGCTGTATCCAGTCGATCACGAATGCTATCACATTGGGCTTTTTGGAGAGATGGCAGTTGGTCTGAGCAAAGAGCCGCTGGGCAGCAGCGTTATGAGGTTGGCGCGCCTGTTGGCAGGAGAAGACTTTAGTCCTGAAATCGACAGTCTTGTGCAAAGCCTGCACCGGAAGTTGGTAGACCGTCTGGGCAATATCCACCTGACTCACTATTTCATTGAGCCGGTTATCCCAGCCTACAAACTCACCCCAGCCCAAGCGTGGCTCGGGCAGTCGCCCGCGATCTGGCCTATCTGAACTGGCAGACGGCAGGGCTTGGTCGCCCGGTGAATCTTCGTCTGGGACACAGACCCCGAATGAGTGTGTATCACTCCAGCTCAAAAATCCACGCCCACCGTTCACTATAAGGAGAGTGTAGCATGAAGGAAGACCTGTATACAAGACTTTCACGCCGTTATTTGGCGCTGGACATTCACAAACATTACAGCATCGAAGCCGTGCTGGCAAAATCCTTCGAGTGCATCCACCGTTCCAACCTGGTCGGGATGGGCGTCCTGCCGCTCCAGTTCGAAAGCTACGAAGCCCTCGGCCTGACGGGCCAAGAAACCTTCGACATATCCGGCCTAAGCGACGATATGGCTCCCTTGAGCGATGTGACCGTGACCGCAACAAAGGCTGATGGAAAGAAAGTTCAGTTCACAGCAAAAGCCCTGCTGAATACCGAGATCGAAGTGAAGTATTACCGCAACGGCGGTATTCTGCACACGGTCTTAAAGAATATGGTGCGGTAGGTTTATAAAATCAAACAGACTACAAAAGTCTTGGAGACTTTTGTAGTCTGTTGTTTGCAAAGAAGAAGCCCTCTGGGATTTTGGTTTCGGAGGGCTTCTTGGTTTTACTGCGGGAAGGTATTAACTGTGGGCGTTATACCGGGACCGGGCATAACGATTGATGGCGTTGATCCTTCAACAGTAAAGATGATTTTGTCTGCTTCAGTCAACGCCGCGGCATTGGCTTGAGCGATGAGCAATTGGAGATATCCGGGATGGCTGGCTAACAGTTCTGCCAAAGCCACTTTTTCTGCCAAGTCGCCCTGAGCTTTCGCTTCGGCAGCCAACGCCAGCGCTTCGTTGATTTTTAGGTCGCTCTCAGCAGAGAGTAGTTCGTTTGCTTTTGTAGCTTCAATGACCTGCATCTCTGCTTCCACAACCAGTTTTTCTGCAGCTAGTCGTTCTTGCTCCAATTGCGCCAGCAAAACTTCCTGGCGAGTCTTTTCCTGAATACGGGATTGCTCAACCCTGATCTCGCCTTCCTGTTTTGCCTGTTCTGCAGATGCCTCGGCTTCTGCTTTGAGTTTGTCTTGTGCAGCTTTCTCGGTTGCCAAGCGACTTTGAACAATGGAATCCAACGCTGCCTGAACCTCGGGAGAAAGAACAACTTCAGGGACGACCAGATTTTTCACAGTGAGACCAACCTGATCTGCTAATTGATTAACTTCATCGTCAATACAATTTCGGAGATCGTCACGCGATGTACCGATGATGTTATCGTCAAAAGTACGGTCACCAACACAAACCTTCATGGCCTGACGAGAGAAATCTTTTATGCGTGACTGTGCCAAGGCATCATCAAGGAAAACACCACGATATTGCGCCCAAGCGCTTAGAAGAATATCTTTCTGTGCCAGATTTGGACGAAAAATATCCCCGCTAACGACCAGTCCGATACGCTGTTTGTCTTTGGTGATAATCTCTTCGTCTGACACCGAGAATGGAATCGCCTGACTGGAGACCTTTTCCATTTTTACAAAGAGACCAACATCACTGTAAATGCCCGGTCCCACAACGCGGTAAATACGTCCACCGCGAAACTGGACACCGATCTCTTGCTGCTCAACGGTGTTGAAGAGATAAATAAAAGATTTAGATGCCAAAACAACGATGAGAACAACAATCAAAATTGCCAGATACTTTAAAATATTCTTTTTATGGGTAGAGAAAAAGCTTAAAACAGACATCTTAACACTCCTTTTTTTACAAAAAATCTTTATTTATTTCAAAACCCCGAAGGAGTGGGAACTCCCCCGTTTACAGAGACAGTTTTCAATCTCTATCTTGGAAAAAATTATATCATGTGTAAATTTACGCAGAAATAGCCCTTGGGTTTCAAGAGCTATTTTTTGATGGCCTATTTTTTATTCGTTTATGTTATTTTAATCGCCGTTATTCAGCGTTCTCCTTCTTCTTCCCCGCATACAAATAGATCAAGCTCCCTAACAGTAGCCAAAATGACACCGTCACAACAAAACCCCATATCTTGTCAATCTCAAAAGCGATCCCAACCAAGCCAAACAGGGCGATATATTCGAGAATAATATAGGGAATATGCGTGATCTTCTTGGCGCGAAAATCATACTTGAAGACATAATCCAACAGCCACTCGACCAGTATGTAGAGGAGAATAAAACTAAAGTAGATCATCAGCCAGACCGGTTTGGCGAGCATCCAATAGCGGACGTAGACAATAGCCAAAGGGAAAAAGAGCAGGAGCCATATTGTTCCCAATTGACGCACCAATGTTTCTTTGTTTTGTTTTTGCGCAATAAAAATCCCCATGATCAGAAGGTTGAAAAGGACGGCACTAAGAAGAAAAACCAAATCAAAAGGCGCCATCTCATTTCTCCATTCAGGATAAACTACGGCACACGCAGCGACGCAATGATCATTTCACCAACATGCTGATTCTTCCCATCCAGGCTGTAGCCTGCCTCGCAATGTCCCCGAGTATCACCGAAGATAAAAGCGAATTCCACATCCCCGCGCCGGATATTCGGTTCGTCAACACCCTGATACCAGACAGAATCAATCTCTCCAGTCGGGCAGACAAGTAACTTCCGCTGTGCCTCCTCCCCTGCGATCTCCAGTGCCCCTTGCTCAACAAACTCGCCTTGGCCCACCCCTGTCGGCCAGATCAGGAAATCATCGCCAACATAACGGAAAGTCATCCTAATATTCAACAACGAACCATCATCGCGAGGGTAAATATTAAGCAGATGTCCGTTCATCAACACATCGCCAGTGGTCACTTCCTCAACAACCCAATCTTCAGGCAGTAAAAGCGAGAAACCATACTCGGAATTCGTGTACGTCCACCAGCCCTGATAATCAGCGGGATCGATCGGGATCGGCGTCGGATACTCAGTCGGCGGGGCGAGCGTAGCCTCAACCTGCGTGGCAGCCGCTGGAGTTTCGGCACCGCCCGGAGCGCATTCCCCGCCGAAGAAAGCCCACTCGTCGCATTCGCTGCCATCCGGGAAGATACACACCCCGAACTCATTTCCCACTTCATCCTGCCGGATATCCAGTCCCCCACCATTCTCCTCGCAATAGACAGAAGCCGGATTCGCCAGACCTACATCCGGAGTTTCTGTCGGGCGCCCAAACTCGCAAGCTGTAAGTAAAAAGCCGATCACCAAAAAGATGAGAAAAATCGTGCGCTTCATTCAGCCCTCCACAATTGATACATAAAGCAACGTGCGTATTAATTATACTGCCCCAAAACACAAAACTGAAATTCAGGAGCTTCGTGTTCTTCTTGTTTACGCGGACGTACTCGCTCGGGCACAAGATAAACATCTCGTGCTACATGTAACAATCCCGCGAAGGCGAAGACGGCTTTGGCGGTGTAGCACGGAGATTAATCCCCGCGCAAAGGTGAGCTATTTCAAATACCGATCAAAAAACTCAATCGTCCGCTCCATTGCCAAATTGAAATACTTTGAGATGTTGTGGTTATCGCCCTCATAGGTATACAACTCCACATATTGATCGGCTTCCAGCAGCTCGTAAAAGAGAATTTCCGAAAACTCCAACGGCACATCTTTGTCATTTGTTCCGTGATGCAGTTGAACGGGACCCGAAATATCCGCCACATAGGTATTTGACGAGATCGCATCCCAGAACTCTGGATTTTCTTCAAAGCTGCCGTATTGCTCAAAAAGCGTTGTGCGCCACGAAGTTGGTCGCGGGGTCGGGACGACGGCATTCTCGCCGCGCCGCCACTTGGTCAGCAGATCGGGATACGAAACCACGACTCCAGCCCAGATCACGCCGACTTTAATATCCTGTGAGGCAACCATACTGCGCAGCGTAATATATCCGCCCATGCTATGCCCCCACATGCCGATACGCTCTGGATCCGCGGCTGGATACCGTTTAATCGACGCCACAGCGTTGAGCACATCCACCGTATAATCCGGCCTACTATAAGCGCCGCGCGCCTCCCCTTCAGATTGGTCATGCCCCCGATAATCGGTGCGAAAGACGATGTAGCCGCTGCGGGCAATCAAATCCACATAGGCGATGTAGCGTTCTGTTGTTTTATAAACTTCCGGCGGGATGTAGCCATGATTAAAAACGATCACCGGCCAACCGGTATCCGGCATCTCCCCATCAGGGACGGTCAGCAGCCCGTAAATCGTCAAGCCCTCCGACTGATACGAGACATAATAACGGCTGTAATTACTGCCCGGCGTGAGTTCTTCTTCGATCACGATCTCGCTGCCAGGGTATTCTTTCCCACGCATCCGCTCGATCGAAAGTGGATGTTGAAAGGGTGTCGCGGTAGGGATGGGCGTCGCAGTGGCTGTCGCCGTTGGGGATGGGGGCAGTGTTGGCGAAGGCGTTAGAGAAGGGACTGCCGTTATCGTTGGCACAGTTTCACTCACTGAACAGGCGGAAAGCAGCAGCGTAACGATCAATCCAATAAAGACAGCCCTTCTCATCAATCTCTCCTAAAAAGCCTTATTTAAACTGGAAATCCCAACCGAAGTTGAAGGTATTCGGCTCCTCGACAGGGATGACGACATCATAAAGGACTGTCGCGCCACTGCTGGGATACGTCCAGCCACCGGGGATCAGAACCGTATCATTCCCATCATTGAGCGCATCAATGCTGAGGCAGATGCGCTGTTGAACTACACCGGCATCCTTCGGCACCGTGAAGGACATGCTGTAATAGCCATTCGCGTCGGTCGTTGTTGTGAATGCGCCATAGCTGCATTCGAGCTCCAAACGAACGGCCACCCCCGCGATGCCTCCTTCACCCGTATCGAAGGTACCATTGGCAACGTAGCCGCCACCAGCCTTATCTACACACCCTTCCGGGGGAGATGTATAAGTGGTGCCATCCAGCGGGTTGCATTTATCGTGCCAGACGGTGCCTGATACATAGAAGCGCAGCAATTCCGGTGTTGCAGTATCAACAACAACCGTCGCGGTCGGCGGAGCGATGGTCGCCGTCGGCTCAGGCGGGGTCTCAGTCGGGACAGTGGTCGGCGTCGCAGGTTCGGGTGTCGCTGTGACGACGATCGTGATCACCTCCGGGGTTGGCGTAGGGGAGGGCGCGCCAAAATTACATGCCGAGAGCAAAAGCATCAAGACAGTAAACACAAGGTACAGGGTATTCTTTCTCATAACGTCTCCTTTTCTGGTTAGACAATTTGATTTTATGACATAAGCTGTCCGATTACAAGAAAACCAGCAATTTCAAATATGACTCCGCGAGCAGCATGCACTTGCACCGAAGCGGTCTCAAACTCCCCCAAAGACTGCTTCGGCGGTGAAACTGCCTCGTACGCGTGCCCGTAAGGGTAGATTCATCCAAATTTGGAATTGCTGCAAGAAAACAAACACATTCCCCTCCTGTCTCTACAAGCCATTAGAATACAACCATCAAACGACCACAAAGGTAAATGCCATGGACTATCAAGCAATTCTCGAAGAAATTTACACAGAAGTGCAGCCCCTACTCAGCGAAGGCAAAGTCGCAGACTATATCCCCGAGTTGGCGCATGTGCCGCCGACCAAGTTCGGGATGGCACTCATCACCCACAGCGGCGACCAATTTCAGGTCGGGGACGCGGCGGATCCTTTCTCCATCCAGAGTATTTCGAAGCTTTTCACGCTCACGCTGGCGATGCGCCTTGAGGGGGATGCCATCTGGCAGCGCATCGGGCGCGAGCCTTCGGGGACGGCGTTCAACTCGCTCGTCCAACTGGAGTATGAGAACGGCATCCCGCGCAACCCTTTTATCAACGCGGGCGCGCTGGTGGTGACGGATATGATCCTGTCGCATTTGGAAAACGCCCACGAAACGGTGCTCGATTTTGTGCGGGTGCTGGCGCAGAACGAGACCATCGCTTTTGACCTGAAGGTGGCGGAATCGGAGCGGGCGACGGGATACCGGAATGTGGCGCTGGCGAATTTCATCAAGAGTTTTGGGAATTTGCGGAACGAACCCGAATCCGTGCTGGATGCCTACTTTCATCATTGTGCCATCGCCATGACTTGCTCTGACCTCGCCCGCGCCGGGCTTTTTCTCGCCAACAAAGGCAGGATGCCCGCTACGGGTGAGATGATCGTCAAACCCAACCAGGCGAAGTACATCCAATCGCTGATGCTGACCTGCGGCACCTACGACACAGTCGGTGATTTTGCCTATCGCGTTGGCCTGCCGGGCAAAAGCGGCGTGGGCGGCGGGATACTGGCCGTGATGCCGGGCGAGTTCAGCGTCTGCGCCTGGTCGCCGGGCTTGAACGAGAACGGCAACTCGCTGGCAGGCACCAAGGCGCTCGAGCTGCTGACGACCTTGACGGGGATTTCGGTTTTTTAGTTTTTTTAACACAAAGGTCACGAAGAATCACAAAGTCCAGTCTCTGAGCGGAGGGCTTTTCGGCCTGTACTCCGAAGGGGTGAGAAAAGGACGCAGTCGAAGAGCGGCGTTTGTAAATACCGTCCTTCGACTGCACCGCTACTGCGTAGTGCCTCCGCTCAGGAACTGGATTTCTTTCTGTTGTGTAATGGCGGGAGAAAATTTGACGATATAATATTCAAAAGCCCCCTTCCTAGCCTTCCCCCGAGGGGGGGAGGGACAAGTTCTCCCCCCACTGGGGGGAGATGTCCGAAGGACAGAGGGGGCAACAAAAGGGAAAAAACATGCTAAAAGACGCAGCCTATCACAAAGCAGAAAAGAAAATTCAGGCAGCCCTGCAATCGGGCGCAACGGAACTTGTTCTCGGCGGCGATTACAAGACAAAAGATGAAGAAAAACTCATCGAGCTACCAGAGTCTCTTTGGGAACTTAAGCAATTAAAGTCGCTAA
>JBNKMO010000010.1:0-3684 GCA_050293165.1 Anaerolineales bacterium
AGAAAAGAAAAAAGTGGAATTCATGGGCAAGATTTTACCATCGGGAAGAAATATGTCAACAAAGCCACATAAAAACTTCATAAAGAACGATCATTGCTTACAAAAAAAGCGCCGAGTGTAAAAAACACTCGGCGCTCAAGAAACATTATTACAGCCCAGCCGCAGCTTTTAGCTCTTCGGCTTTATTGGTGCGTTCCCAAGTGAACTCGTAATCTTCACGTCCGAAGTGCCCGTAGGCAGCCGTCTTGCGGAAGATTGGTTTGCGCAGGTCAAGATCACGGATGATCGCGCCCGGACGCAAATCAAAGTGCTTACTAACCAATTCAGCGATCTTTTCATCGGGGATTGCGCCAGTGTCGAAGGTTTCGACGTTGACAGAAAGCGGGTGCGCAACACCGATAGCATAGGCAACCTGAATTTCACAGCGTTCTGCGATTCCGGCAGCGACAATATTCTTCGCAACCCAACGCGCTGCGTAAGCCGCCGAGCGATCGACTTTGGTGGCATCCTTACCAGAGAAAGCACCGCCGCCGTGACGTCCCATCCCGCCGTAGGTATCGACGATGATCTTACGGCCGGTCACACCAGCATCGCCCATTGGGCCACCGATCACAAAACGACCGGTCGGGTTAACGAAAATCTTCAATTCTTCGTCAACCATGTCCACAGGCAGAATCGGGTTAATCACATGTTCGATAATCGCTGCACGAATGTCTTCCTGAGAAATATCCGGGGCATGCTGGGTGCTGATGAGCACAGTATCCACACGTTTTGGTTTACCCTTCGAGTACTCGATCGTCACTTGGCTCTTGCCATCAGGGCGCAGCCATTCAAGCGTGCCGTTCTTGCGGACTTCGGTCAAGCGCAGGGTCAGTTTGTGCGCCAAGTAGATCGGCATCGGCATCAGAGTCGGGGTTTCGTTGCAGGCAAAACCGAACATCATGCCCTGGTCCCCAGCGCCAATGGATTCGATCTCTTCTTCGGTTACCTCACCAGATTTGGCCTCGAGCGCTTTGTCAACACCCATCGCAATGTCGGAGCTTTGACTGGCAACAGCAGAAAGAACGCCGCAAGTGTGACCATCGAAGCCTTTTTTGCCACGGTCGTACCCAATGTCGATGACCGTTTCACGAACGAGTTTATCGAAATCAACATAAGCTTCGGTTGTAATTTCGCCCAGCAACATCACATAACCGGTCTTGATGGCAGTTTCACACGCCACACGTGACATCGGGTCCTGTTCAAGACAAGCATCCAAAACAGCATCGCTGATCTGGTCACACATCTTGTCGGGATGCCCCTCCGTCACAGACTCGGACGTAAACATCAAACTTTCGGCATTCATAAATGTAGAACTCATAGCTTTTACCTCGCTAAATAGATAATGCCCCTTCAGGTCGTCTTGAAAGGGCATTTGTCGCAAAAAGATTGCTCGGCTGCCCTCTCATCTTCCAGAATATCTACTGTCGGAATTGGCACCTTTGTTACCTTCGTATGAAGGTCAAACTAGGTTGCCGAGGCTTCGCAGGGCCGGGTCCCTCCGCCTCTCTGGATAAGAGTTGCCGTTTTGGGGCTATTGAATTGTGGCGGGAGTTTACCATAATGGATAAAGGTCGTCAACTTTAGATGCGCATATCGCGCCTGAATTTCGACCTGCTTCCGTTAAAAAAACTGTCCCGAAACCCAAGGTTTCGGGACAGTGGGGAGAGTCTCGGTAAATCTGTATCGCCTAAAAGACGTTGAGATAACGGAAGCAGGTTAGTTGCTGGCTACGCAGCGGAAACCGATCTTTGTTGAGAATTCGCCCTTATATTCAGCTGAGTCCATATCTGCTTCCAGATCAGGCCCACTGGCAAATCCGCGATTGGCAAGACGAATATCATTTTCAACATCCTGATAGGAACCACCGCGAATAACATGGCGTTCGCCTGCCCCAACTGCAGCTAACGGGCCGGAAGGATTAGCGCCACCAGCAGAAGCGTAGGCATCCGTTGCGTAATAATCAGAAACCCATTCCCAAACATTACCCGACATATCAAGCACACCAAAGGGGCTGGCCCCAGCAGGGAAACTACCTACACGAGTGACATCATTGATGTTACGATCAAAATTCGCGCGTGAGGAATCAGGGCGTTCATCACCCCAAGGGAAGGTACGTAAATCATTACCGCGAGCAGCATATTCCCACTCAGCTTCGGTCGGAAGGCGTTTTCCGGCCCAAGTGCAGTAATCATTGGCATCACCCCAGGTTACATTAATAACGGGGTAATCGGCATATTCTGCATTGTTAAAGTACGTCTCATGTTTCTCAGAGTTGAAAAATGATGGCGGCTCACAGGCTCCGGCTTGTACACAGAGCAAATACATGCCAGTTGTGACTTCCAATTTATCCATCCAGTAAGCCGACATGGTCACAGCGTGAGGCGGCAACTCATCTGGGTCGGTATTAGTATCCATGCCGCCCATGCGGAAGCTGCCTTCAGGGATAAAGACTTGTACCATCCCATCAACAGGAGAAACACGTTCTTCGCCAGCTTCGGCGTTGCTGGAATCCATGGCTTCGTTTTGAACAACAGCAACCGTAGGAACAGCGGTATTAACAGGAATAGGTGTCGGTTCAGCCTGTCCTGATGCGCCACAAGCGCCGACAAACAGCATAAGAACCATTAATACAGGAAATAGTTTTTTCATTTTTATTCTTTCTCCTTAATAAGTATGAAACTATGCTGAGTATATCGAGGGCGGATTAAATTTGTTATCACCCATTGGTCACAAAACAGGCTTTTTTTGCGACCTATTACGACCAAGTGAGTATAATAAGTCCAATCACCCAATTATCTAAAGAGAAAAAAATGCCTAAAGAAAAGACTATCCGTGTTTTTATTGTTTGTGACCAAACCGATACAGCACCCTTGCTTGGTTACATGATCCGCGAAAGGGGCTTGAACGCGATCATCGAAACTTCGGTACAGCGTGCGTTCAACCGCACAGTTGAACTCCTCCCAGAATTGATCGTTATTGACTTAAACGCTCCTCACGCAGAACGCATTCGCCTGGTAAAACAATATCGCTCTGTAAGTGAAAGTCCGATTCTCCTCTTCCTCCCCACCCATCACGAAACAGAGATCCTTGAAGCCTACCAAGCAGGCGTGGATGAGTGTATTGTCAAGCCGGTCAGCCCTGCGATCTTCCTGGCGAAGGTAATAGCTTGGTCACAGCGGAGCGCGACGCCCTTACTTCAACCTGCTACACCCCAAAAGCTAAGTCTCGACCCAGCGCGTCGTATCGCCATACTCCCATCCGGGGAGGAAATCAGCCTGACACATTTGGAATTCCGACTTTTGCGCTTACTCATAAACCGCCCCGGTTACGTTTTCCAAAACGACGAGATCATCCGTGCGGTATGGGGCAGCACGATCGAAAATGATCAGACTGCGCTCAAAAATGTGATCTACCGCTTGCGCAAGAAACTTGGCAAAAAACGCGAAGGCCTGATCCAGACATCGCCGGGAGGCTACAGCTTCCGAGATGAGTGACAACAAAAACGTCCGAAGTTTTAAAACTTCGGACGTTTTTATGTTAGAGGGAAAACAGCGTGGATACGTATTGTGAATTAATTTATGGCACATACTGAAGTGCATCATACGCATCGGCATAGGGCGAGGGATTGATCTTGAGCGCTTT
>JBNKMO010000011.1:0-6896 GCA_050293165.1 Anaerolineales bacterium
GGCTTTCGTGCAGGCTGTCCGTTCGGCAGCAGAATCAGCTTAGAGCCGGGAGAATATCCCGATCCAAATGGAGAGAAGATGATGAGTACAACAACTACCTTACCCCACAAATTTGGCCCTTACGGCGGACAGTTTGTGCCGGAGACCTTGATGCCGGCGCTGATCGAGTTGGAAGAAGCCTTTATAGCGGCAACGCATGATACTGATTTTCAGGCAGAATACAATGGCTTGATGGCGACCTTCGTTGGACGCCCGACACCGATCACGCATGCCAAGCGGCTTTCAGAGAAGCTTGGCGGTGCGCAAATTTATTTGAAGCGTGAAGATTTGGCGCATACCGGCGCGCACAAGATCAATAATGCGCTTGGGCAGGCCTTGCTGGCGAAGCGCATGGGCAAAAAACGCATCGTAGCTGAGACAGGCGCCGGGCAGCACGGTGTTGCTTCGGCAACTGCGGCGGCGCTCTTGGGTCTGGAGTGTGTGGTTTATATGGGCGCGGTGGATATTGCGCGGCAGGAGCCGAATGTTTTTCGGATGCAGCTTTTGGGTGCGGAAGTGCGCCCCGTAACATCCGGGACGCAGACCTTGAAAGATGCGATCAACGAGGCGATCCGCGATTGGGTCACAAATGTGCGCGATACGCATTATTTGCTTGGCTCGGCATTAGGCCCACACCCTTATCCGACGATGGTGCGCGAGTTTCAGTCGGTGATCGGGCAGGAGGCACGCGAGCAAATCCTGGCGGGCGCTGGACAGTTACCAGATACGATCATCGCTTGTGTGGGTGGTGGTTCGAATGCGATCGGTATCTTCAGCGCCTTTGTGGATGATGAGAGCGTGGGCTTGATCGGTGTGGAAGCAGCCGGAGATGGCATCGCATCCGGGATGCATGCAGCGCGCTTTGGCGACCCTGCCAAGGGGCGTGTGGGTGTTATTCATGGCACGCGTACCTATGTGCTGCAAGATGAAGATGGGCAGATCGCGGAGACGCATTCTGTCTCCGCAGGATTGGACTATGCTGCTGTTGGCCCGGAGCACGCCCTGCTGCGTGATAGCGAACGCGCCTTTTACACATCCGCCACAGACGAAGAAGCATTGGATGCGTTTTCATTGTTGTGTCAGACAGAGGGGATTATTCCTGCGCTAGAGTCATCCCATGCGGTCGCGGAAGTGATTAAGCTCGCACCGAAGATGCGCAAAGATCAGGTGATTTTAGTTAATTTGTCGGGGCGCGGCGATAAGGATTTGAATACGGTCATCAAAGAGATGGGAGCGAAAAATAATGAATAGAATAGCAAAAGCCTTCGAAAAGAAACCCGTTTTCATGCCATATTTCCCCTTGGGCTACCCTGATCTTGAAACATCCATCGATGTGATCGAAGCGCTGGCAAAAAACGGCGCCGACCTGATGGAGATCGGACTTTCCTTCTCCGACCCACTGGCAGATGGGCCTGTCATCCAGAAGGCGACTCAGGTTGCGCTCGAAAAGGGCATCACGGTCAAAAAGTCCCTGCAAGCGGTTGCAGAGTTGCGTAAGCGCGGCGTGAGCATCCCGCTGGTGTTGATGGGGTATTACAACCCGATGCTGGCGTATGGTCTCGAAGATTTCGTCAGCGCTGCCGAAGCCGCCGGTGTGGATGGGTTTATTATCCCTGATTTGCCGCCCGAAGAAGCCAAAGAATTTACATCGCTGACGAACGATCTGCCCCTCATTCAGATGCTTGCGCCGACCACGCCGCCAGCACGAATGGCAAAGATCGCGCGTGAGGCAGAAGGATTTATCTATCTGGTGAGCGTCACGGGCGTGACCGGAGCGCGGCAATCGTTATCCGATGGATTGGGAGCACTCGTCTCGCGCGTGCGTGAAGATGCTTCCGTGCCCGTGTGTGTGGGATTCGGCATCGGCACCCCGGAGCAAGCCCGCGCTGTCGGCGCGCTCGCGGATGGCGTCATCGTTGGCTCGGCCTGTGTGCGAACGATCGGCGAAAGCAAAACGCCCGTCGAAATAGCACGGGCATTTGCGAGAAGTTTTTCGGATGCGCTTTGATTTTTTCTTCTTGCGTGTAGCGATATTGTTATATTCACTGATGTTACGTAAAGAGAATATTTGTACTTGGTGTTTGCCCCCTCTGTCCTTCGGACACCTCCCCCAAATTCCAAATGCGTGGAATTTAGGGGAGATCAGACCATAGCTTTATTTCTATCCCCCTATTTTGCTTGCAAAATGGGGGGATGCCCCAGCGAAGCGAGGGCAGGGGGGGTGAACGTTCGAATTTACAATGTCGTTGCGTAACATGAGTTATTCACATAAACTCACGGAGTCAGCCCCAGAGACTGTGATCGATGCTCGCTCGGCAAAGTAGCAAAATGCGAGTTTATCACCGCATCCTGTGATTGGGGTGCGGTGACAAGTTCAATGTCACGGTCGTTTCCCCTTTTTATTCTTTGATGTTCAATATCTCGCGCGGAAAAATCATTGGCGCACCCGTCACCGGGTGTGTAATCACATCGATGGGGGTTTGGTAGGCTTCGCTGATCGATTCTGTTTGGATAACCTCTTGCGGGGCCCCAATTTTTTTTAGTTTTCCATCGACGAGCAAGGCGACTTTATCTGCAAAAAACGAAACCAGATTGAGATCGTGGATCGCCATCATCACAGCCAATTGCTTCTCTTTTGCCAGTTTCTTGACCAATGACAATAAATTTGCTTGATGTTGTAAATCGAGGTGATTGGTTGGCTCATCCAATAATAAAACGGGGGTAGATTGTGCCAACGCCCGCGCCAGCAAAACGCGCTGCTGCTCACCGCCCGATAATTGCGCAATCGATCTTTCGGCAAAATCTTCCAGATGAGTTTGACGCAGCGCAAGCTGAACAGCAGTGCGATCCGTTTCGCTTTCCTGCCCGAGCCAGCCCATATAGGCTGTGCGCCCCATCATCACGGCTTGCTGGACGGAATACGCCCCGCCCATTTGACGTGCCTGTGGGACAACAGCCAGCAACCGCGCACGCTGCGCAACCGTCAGATTTGCCACGTCTCGCCCCTTGACCTGAACTTGCCCGGCTTCGAGAGGCAGTGTGCCGCTCACCGCACGGATGAGCGTGGTCTTCCCCGCGCCATTGGGGCCGATCAATGCCAAAATCTGCCCCGCATCCACATGCAGGGAGACATCTTTTAGCACGGTCTTTTTGCCGTATGCGACAGAGAGAGAATTGATGCTCAACATGTCGGAGACTTTTAGCTCCATATTTATCTCTACCAAAAGACTTCCTTCTTCGCTCGGCGGAGTATCCATAAAAAGAAAGGTGCCCCAAGCATGGCAGTCACGATCCCGACCGGCAGTGTGGATGGTGCCAACAAGATGCGTGCCAGCATATCCGCCAGCAGGAGCAGGGTTGCTCCCGCAATGATCGAGAGCGGAATCAAACGACGATAATCCGGCCCCCACACCAGCCGAATGATGTGGGGAACAATCAGCCCCACAAACCCGATCACGCCGGAAAAGGCAACGGCTACGGCTGTGGTGAGTGAGGCTGTCAGGATGACAAATATCTTTGCACGCGCAACAGCCAATCCCATTTGTTTGGCTTCTTCTTCCCCAAATTGGAGCACATTCAGGATATGCCCTGAGAAAGATAAAAGCCCCATACCAATAATCATGTAAGGTAAGGACGCTAGAACCGGATCCCAGCCCATCATGGGAGAGCCGCCCAGTAGGAAGGAGATCGCGCGATGGATTTGCAGATCGGTGCGCAGCATCAGGGCAGATGTTAGGGCTGAGGCAAATGCGCCCACCGCCACCCCAGCTAAAATCAGGGTCGTGAGCGGCACCATCCCGTTGACACGCGCCAAATTGTAAACGAGCAGAACTGTCACTATTGCCCCGATAAAAGCCCCAATGGGGATCAGATAAAATCCAAATAAATTTGTGGGCCAATGCAGGGACATGGCAATCACGGCACCTAATCCCGCGCCTGCCGCAACACCGATCAGATAAGGGTCTGCGAGTGGGTTGCGAAATAAGCCCTGATAGGCTGCGCCGCTGCTTGCCAATGCGGCGCCGCTTAGGGCAATCAAAACGGTGTGGGGCAGGCGTACGGCAAGAATAATGGCAGCAAATGATTGCGGCCAATCAGGGGATATCTTTATCCAGGGAAGCTGCGTTGCTAATATACGCAAAACAGTCTCCGGTGGAATAAAGACGGCGCCCAGCGCGACACTGAAGATAAAAGCGATTAGCAGGAATAAGATATTAAGTAGATAAGGTCTTTTACGAAACATACTGATGATGCAGGCTCAATGCGTTCATTCGCACATTGAGCCTGCATTTATTTTGGGTTATTCAAATACTTCAGGGTGCAATATTTTTGCTGTTTCTTCAAGCGCATTTACGAGGCGTGGCCCTGGAACACTCATAATATTCGGATCAATGGGATAGACCGCATTCTCGGCTACCGCTGTGATCGCATCCCAGCCCGGTCGCTCTGCGACGATTTCGGGGGTGACGCCGTAAAGCGCATCTGCGAGCAGAATGGTCTGCGGGTTGATCGCGATCAATTCTTCGGTGCTGATCTGGGTATAGTCACCTTGCAACTCCGACGCGGCGTTAAACCCGCCTGCCATCGTAATAATGTAATCAATAAAGGTGCCTGAACCGGCTGTCCAGGGTGCGGATGGGTCTGTAGCGTCCAGTTCATAAAAAACAGAGGGACGATGACTATAGGACAGGGGCATGATCTTTTCCTGCACGGTTTTTACACGTGCTTCCAGATCGGCGATCAAGATTTCAGTCTCTTCTTCGTGACCAGTCAGCACAGCAAAGTCACGCAAGTTTTCCCACAACTCCTCATAGGTTGTTGGATTTGCCTGCCAGTAGACATTTAAGCCGAGATCGCGCAAGGCCTGTGCTTGATCTTCCGAGATGATTTCTGCGGCTACGATCAAGTCGGGTTCCATCGCCAGAATTGCTTCGGTGGGTAATTCGCCCCACAAAGCGCCAACACTGGGAATACCCAGCGCTTCTTCAGGATACAAAGACATATCCTCGCGCCCGACAAGCTGTTCTCCCGCGCCAATCGCAAAGAGAATCTCTGTTGTTGAGGGGGAGATGGAAATAATGGCTTGAGGGTAGCCGTCCAATTCGATTGTCTGCCCCAAATCGTCTGTAACCGTCATGGTTATGGGAGCAGGTTCTTCGGTAGGCTCTGCTACAGGGACTTCTTCAGCGGCGACAACTTCAGGAGCGGCAACTTCAGGAGCGGCCGGGACATCCGTTACGGGAGCGGTAGGTGCGCAGGCCCCAAGCAGCAAGCTCAGGGCAAGTAGAGAAGTAAAAAACAGGGTGAGTTTTTTGTGGTTCATGGTGTACATATCTCCATTTTAGTTTAGACCATTGTCTCTAAGATATGAAGAATTCAGGCGTTCATATCGTAGAGACAATGGGGAATCAAAATCCCCTGCTTTTTGGGCAGGGGAGGCGTGTGAGACCAAGAATGTGATCTGAAACGTTCCACCTCCTTTCCGCGAGGCTTGTGGAAACCAATCAAGGCGGGCGACCTGGCTTTCCAGCTATTTGTTGGACTACAGTTGCGCGACAGCACCGGACTTCACTTCATAAGAAGTGTTACCGGTATCGCCATTAAACCTTCCCATCCGGGGGTGGAGGTACCTTGAGAGTGGATAAATTAATAAAGTTCTATATCACGTTCATATTCTACAGCACTTTCTAAAAAAGGTGTCAGGATTAAAAGTGCTATTTGTAAGGAGTTTTTCGGCACGTTTTTTCTAAAAGCAGATGAGATTGCTTCGCAAATTTACATCATATACTTTTTGCCACTACCTTTGTTATCTGAACTAGAACGCTAATCGTCATGAGATAATTTCTGGCTGGCGGCTTTGTCGACCAGCCAGATAGGATGCGCGCTCTGAGGGCGGATAAGTTGAGCGGGATATTCCTGTGGATTATATGCGCCCGTAAGCACAGTTTGTAGTGCAGATGCTTTATTCGCTCCGCTGACAGAGAAAACTACATCGCGGGCTTGGTTGATGAAAGACGCGGTTAAGCTGATGCGGAACATCTCCACTTCAGCGACGTAAACGTCCGCGACCCAGCGCGTGCTCTCGTTTAAGATGGATGTGTGCGGGAAGAGAGAAGCGGTATGCGCGTTATCCCCCATGCCAAGCAGGATCAAGTCGATAGCAGGTGTTTCTTCGCCAAAGAATGCACGTAACTCGTTTTGATATGCCTCGGCAGCTTTGGCAGGCGGCTTTTCCCCGTGCATGCGATGGATATTCTCAGCGGGTAGGGGAACATAATCGAGCAATGTTTCGCGCGCCATACGGAAATTACTGCGTGGGTCATCGGGGGGAACACAACGCTCGTCACCCCAAAAGATATGAACAGAGGCCCATTCAATTTTCTTTTGGAAGGATTTACTTGCCAAAATTTCGTGTAGACGGCGTGGCGTGCTCCCGCCAGAGAGTGCCACGCTGAAACGTCCGCGTTTGGCAATAGCTTGCTCAGCAGCATCGACGAATATCTCAGCAGCAGCTTGGCTTAAGGCTTCCAGATCGTTGAGTACTCGGATCATGGCACTCTCCTTTTTCAAAATAACTCTGTAGACTCGAAAGGTTTCCAATGAGCGTACGTTGAAAAAGTTTTCGTCCAGAAAAACCATCTTTTGATGGCAGATTCCGGAGAAAACCTTTCGGGTCTAAAGTTTACTCCGTAATCAGCGGCTCCAGCCAACTGCGCCCGTCTCGGGCGATGAGCATTTCAGCGTTTTCAGGCCCCCAACTGCCGCTGGCATAATTGGGGAAACCGGATGGCGGAACGGAACTCCACGCATCCAATACGGGGGCGACGACTTGCCAGGCGCTTTCGACCTGATCGCCG
>JBNKMO010000012.1:0-6615 GCA_050293165.1 Anaerolineales bacterium
TTCAAGATGACAAACGCAAACCTTGCCTGCGTCGATGGCCAACAAGATTTCTAGGCGGGCAGTTGGTGCAATCACTTGGAGAAAATCGCTGATTTTCTCTAAAGGGGAAGGTTGGCTTAATACATTCATAATCTCGAATATATTATCTACTTAACAGGAATTTGGCAAGGTTTTTGCTCAACAATTCCAAATATGACTCCGTGAGAAGCGTGCTTTTGCGACGAAACGGTCTCACACACCCCAAAAGACTGCTTCGGCGGTGAAGCTGCCTCGCAGAATCATCCATATTTGAAATTGTTGGTTTTTGCTAAATCTTATTCCATGCTTATCTTTTTGCGGTATCATTGAAAAAAAATCTGGAGAACTTATGTGTCGGCATCTTGCCCTGCTTTTATTGTTATTTTTGACCGCCTGCAATTTACCCGCCACGCAAGCCCCCCCTGACCCTTTTCAGTTGGCTACAGAGATCGCCCTGAGCGGGGAAAGAACGGAACGCCCGCAGCTTACGCTTGCTCCCACGATAGAAGCAACATCTACTCCCACGCCTGATCCCGCCACTCCTACTGGCAAGATCGCATATGTCTGTCAAATCTTCAAAGTGCAGGTTGGTGACCAAATTTGCATCATGAACGCCGACGGGACAGGGCAACGCCGTTTAACCAGCGAAGATTACACCCGTCACTTCTACCCTTCGATGGCACCCGACGGACAGAGCGTGGTCTATGCGCAATTTGGCGGCGAGAACGTCTACGACATCTACGAAATCACACTAGATGGCGAAGCTACCCAACTCACGGACGGTCTCGGCGTGCTGACCGCGCCCGAAATCTCGCCCGATGGCAGCCAGATCGCTTTTACGTATTGGACTGCTACATCCACAAATCACGCTGTCTGGGTCATGAACCGTGACGGATCAAACCCACACGAGGTCTCACCTTACGGCTGGGACCCAACCTGGTCACCGGATGGGCAGAAGATTCTTTTCGCATCCGATCATAACGGTAGCATTCAAATGTATACCGTTGCTCTGGATAACGGAAGCATCTCCCAAGTCAATAAGATGTCGCTGCTGCGCGGCCGTACAGACTGGTCATCCCAAAACGAGATGGTCACCTACTCCGGCACAGCCTGGCATCGTGAATTATTCCTGATGAATGCGGATGGCTCAAACGTCCACCAGATCACGCCCGGTGGCGGCAACAGCCAGGGGCCCGGATTCTCTCCAGACGGCAATTGGGTCACATTTACGGCATATTTTGACCACTATGGCGACGATCATGGCTGTGAAATTTACATTATGCGCACCGATGGCAGCGATCTGCGCCGCCTAACTGATAACGATTATTGTGACTGGCAACCCCGCTGGGGGCCTTAGCAAAAAAGGATTTATTGTGAAAGAAAAAATCTTGGTTGTTGACGACAATAGAGATTTACGTGAGCTCGCAGAGACAATTTTGAAAACGCAAGGCTATCAAGTCATTGCGGCTGAAGATGGAAAAGCGGCTTTGGATATTTTCAAAAACGAGCGACTGGAATTGATCATCTCTGATATTGCGATGCCTGAAATGGATGGCTTTGCACTTCTGGAAGAGATCCGCTCGCACGAGGAGGGTGCAGCGGTGCCCTTTTTATTCCTGAGTGCTTATTCACAAAAGGCAAAGCAGGTGCAAGCCCGCCGTCTCGCGGTGGATGACTATCTCTTTAAACCTTTTGATGCACAAGAATTGCTGGATGCCGTGCGTGTGCGACTTGACCGTCGTAAAGCTGTGCAGATTTTTGACACGCGTGAGGCACATTTACAGACGGTCTTATTAATGGCAAATATCATTGAAGCACGCGATGAATATACACGGCAACATATCGACCGTGTGCGCGAAATTGCCTTGTTACTGGGTGATCGATTGGGTTGGGATAAACCCGCGAAAACAATTCTTGAATTTGGCGCAATTCTGCACGACATTGGCAAGTTGATCGTTCCAAAAGAGATTTTGAATAAAACCAGCGAATTTACGCCTGAAGAATGGGCAATCATGCGAGAGCATCCTGCTGCCGGCGCAAAAATGCTCGAGGGTATTCACCACCTAAAACCGGCGATCCCCTTTGTACTCTATCATCATGAACGTTGGGATGGAAATGGTTATCCCGAGGGGCTAGCGGGCGAGAATATCCCAGTCGAGGGGCGTATGTTGGCAATTGTCGATGCCTACGATGCCCTGCGCAGCGAGCGCCCCTATCAGCCTGGCATCTCTAAAGAGGCGACCCTCGAACGCATTCAAGCAGGCAGCCGCATCCACTTTGACCCCTATCTCGTGCGCAAGTTTCTCGAATTAGAAGATAAATTACCGTAAAAAAAGATCCCTCGCTCTAAGTTGAGCAAGGGATTTTTTCTTTTAGAAAGAGTTTATCGGATATAGATGAATATAAATGTCACTACGGAACAACTCGCTCCTCAGCGCATCTCCTGTTTGACAGCCCGATACAAATTTTCAGCTTTGAGTTCGTCCAATGTCATGCATGGCGCATCAAGATGCTCCGCAAGCTTGGCTGCTAACCCTTGATCGAAACTCTCGTGCTCCATATTAATAACAATGCTACGAATATCTTTCTTAGCGATCTGTTCAGCAAATTGGTAGGCCTCATCGTTGGGCGGCGTCGTCCCGATGGCAACATTCCCCGCCCCATCGGTCAAAACGATGAGCAGCGGCTCCACATCAGGATGGGTGTTTTTCTCACGATGCAGGACTTCCGCAGCCATCAGGATGCCTGCCGAGAGCGGCGTTTTGCCTCCCACAGGAATATCGACAAGCGCACGCTGCGCCAGTTGGACGGAATTGGTCGGCGGCAGGATGAGCGTTGCCCGATTTTTCTGGAAGACGATCAGCCCGACACGATCCCGACGTTGGTATGCATCCGTTAAAAGGGACAGGATTGCCCCTTTTGTCGCGTTCATGCGCTCTGCAACCGCCATCGACCAACTTGCATCCACGACGAAGAGCACTAGGTTGGCAGATTTTTTAACGCGAATCTTGCGCTGAATATCGCTTTTCTGGATGGCAAAAGCGACCTTTTTGCGCTGCTCCTTACGCTTGCGCTGATAGGGCGCTGCCGCACGCAGGGTGGCATCAAAGGCAACATCATCCAATTTTCCGTTAGCAGGTGTCGCACGGATATAGCGTCCCTGCTTACGCTGGGTACGTGTTGTGGAGCGCCGACCAGCTTGTCGGCGCGATAATTTATCAAGGGGAGTATTTAAGGAACGCGGCTTGAATGTTTCGCCTGCTTGCACTTTCTGTCCACCCTCCCACCAACTTGCATCGGTGTGGGCAGAAACATCCTGTGGCGCCGCTTCAGATTGACCCTGTTCAGGGCCTTCTTGACTATCTTCGTCGAGAGTTAAGTTTTTTTTTCCTGCCCGCTTTCGCCTTCTGCTTTTTCTTGCAGTTCGCCTTCTTCCTCAACGACCTCACTACGCAGTTCTTCGATGCGTTCCTTGAGTTGTGTGGGCGTCATGCCTTCCTGATTGAAAGGTGTGCGATTAATGCGGTGCGGCAAAGCCAGTTCTGCTGCGAGGGCAATGTCCATATCGTTGATGGCAGTACGCCCATCGAAAGCAGCCTGGGCACGCGCAGTCTTCAAGATAACGAGATCGGCGCGATGACCATCCACATTTAGAGAGGAAGTCAGCGCCGCAATGGAAAGCAGATCGCGGCTGGAGTAGGTTACTTTATCTACAAGGGTGCGAGCGTGGACAATGCGCTGGGAAAGTTCATCTTCTTTGGGCTGCCACTCGGCGCGGAAGGCTTCAGGGTCTTGCTCGAAAGCAAGATGACGTTCCATGATGGCAACACGCTCACGTGCGCCACGAATGCCAACGATGTCGACTGAGAGAGCGAAGCGGTCGAGTAATTGCGGACGTAAGTCACCCTCTTCGGGGTTCATCGTACCGACGAGAATAAAGCGCGCCGGATGCGAGAAAGAAATGCCTTCGCGCTCGACGATATTCATCCCCATTGCGGCGGAATCAAGCAGCACATCAACGACGTGGTCGTCAAGCAGGTTGACTTCGTCGATGTAGAGCAGACCACGATTTGCAGAGGCAAGAATACCTGCTTCAAAATGGCGTTCGCCTTTCTGGATGGCTTGTTCGATGTCCAAGGTGCCGACAACACGATCTTCGGTCGCAGATACCGGTAAATTGATAAAAGGAATCGGACGCTCTTTTGACGGAAGTGAGTCTCCATCTGCGGCGCGTTCGCGGCATTCTGTACACCAGCTTGCCGAGTGCGCAGGATCACATCCAAAACGACAGTCTTGCACAACATTAACCGCAGGAAGGAGGACTGCCAACGAACGGGCTGCCGTCGATTTGGCTGTGCCGCGCTCTCCACGAATCAAGACGCCGCCGATACGGATATCTACGGCGTTAAGAATCAATGCACGCGTCATGCGTGTTTGTCCGACAATAGCGGTAAAAGGATAAGTAGTTGGCATAAGTTACCTCAACGGGGCATTATAACCTACGTTAAAGTAAGCGCAAGGGTTGTCAAGTTATTGGATACCCTGTATAATGCGACGTACAAATTTTGAAAGTTGGAGCTGTGAGAATGATGGATGATACCAATGCCCTCGAAGGGCAGAAAACTGTGGAAGAAACTCCTCAGGAGCAAGAAACTGTAGTTGCAATGCAAGAAGAAAGTATGGAAGAAGGCATGGAAGACATGCAAAGCATGGCTGAACTGCTGGATGCGGAAGAGTATAAAGTTGACCTGCCGCAACGTGGCGAAATTCGCACTGGTGTAATTGCAAGTGTGGGTCCCAGCCAAATACTGGTCAGCATTGGAGCAAAATCTGAGGGAATAATTGCTGGTCGAGCGCTAGATGATATCACTCCAGAAACTCGAGCCTCCTTTGAAGCTGGACAAGAAATTGAAGTTTATATTCTCAGCCCGGAAGACAAGCACGGAAATGTTGTGCTTTCTTATACCCGAGCCGCTGAAGTTAAAGCTTGGGTGCTTGTTGACAATTTGCTCAAAAACGAAGAAGTTTACGAAGGCAAAGTTAGCGGCTACAACAAAGGCGGCTTGCTTGTTGACGTAGAAGGTCTTCGCGGCTTTGTCCCCGCATCGCAAGTAAGTGCTGTACGCCGCAGCATGGCAGTAGGCGCAACCCCTGAACAGCGTTGGGCAAAAATGCAGGGCGATGCTATCTCTGTCCGCATCATCGAAGTTGACCGTGAACGCCGTCGCCTGATCCTTTCTGAACGTGCTGCCAGCAACGAATCACGTCAGTCGATCAAAGAACGCGTCATTGAAGACCTGGAAGTTGGCAAGACCTACTCCGGTCGTGTGACCAGCTTGGCTAACTTTGGCGCTTTCGTCAATATTAACGGCGCAGATGGCTTGGTTCACCTTTCTGAGATTTCATGGGAACGTGTCAAACACCCCAGTGAAGTTCTCGAAGTTGGACAAGAAGTTGAAGTTCGCGTCATCAGCATTGATGAAGAGAAAAAACGCATCGGGCTTTCCTTGCGCCAATTGCAGGAAGATCCGTGGAAATCACGTATTGATAAATTCCAGGTTGGGCAACTGATCGAAGGTAAGATTACCCGCCTAACCAAATTTGGCGCTTTTGCCCAACTAGAAGGCGATATCGAAGGTCTTATTCACGTTTCTGAGATCAGCGATCAGCGCGTTGAGCACCCCAAAGAAGAACTCAAAGAAGGCGATGTCGTTATTTTGCGTATCATTCGCATTGAAGCTGATCGCCGCCGCATTGGTCTCAGCATGCGCAAAGTTGACTCCGCAGCTTATGTCGACAAAGACATGAAAGCCCTTGCTCAAGCTATTGACGAAGGCGTAGAAGAAATGCTTGCAGAAAAAACCGCTGTTGCTGAAGAAGCAGTCGTTGAAGAAGCAGTCGTTGAAGAAGCAGTTGCTGAAGAGACAGTCGCTGAAGAAACAGTTGCCGAAGAAGAGGTCGTTGAAGAAACGACAACCGAAGAAACTGTTGTTGAAGAAGAAATAACTGAAGAAAACTAAACTCGATCAAAAAGGGCGCACCCGCTGGGTGCGCCCTTTTTTTAATTCCCATGCATCTGATTCTCGACGCCCATACAGATCTCGCCTACAACATGCTCACTTTCGGGCGTGATTACACCCGTTCAGTTCACGAAACACGCCAGCGCGAACAAAAGACCCAAATCCCCACATGGAACGGCTCCTGCCTGCTCGGCATACCCGAATATCAGCAGGGCAACATCGCCATCATCTTCTCCACTCTTTTTGCAACACCGATCAGACGCCAACTAGGCGAATGGGACACGCTCGTCTACAAAGATGCGGATGAAGCCCATAAACTCTACCGCCAGCAATTGGACTTGTACCGGCGTCTGGCTGAAGAAAGCCCGGCAACCTACAACATCATCCGCAACACTTCTGAATTGAACCTGCATCTGTCCAAATGGCAGGATGCCGAAGAGACGCGCCCCATCGGCATGATCTTGCTTATGGAAGGCGCGGATGCCGTCCGAACCCCTGAAGAGCTGGAAGAGTGGTGGGCGCTGGGATTGCGCCTGATCGGCCCCGCCTGGGCTGGCACCCGCTACTCCGGCGGAAC
>JBNKMO010000013.1:0-13649 GCA_050293165.1 Anaerolineales bacterium
AGAAAAAACATGTCCACCTGTAAAGTTCAAGCCTTTCAATTCAGGGTAATCGGCAACCATGGGCGCTTGCGGTAAAACAAACCAGCCGAGCGCGGCAACAGCAAAAAAGGTGAGCGAACTCCAAAAAGTGGTTAGCGGCGGGCGACCTGTCTTCTCTCCAACTCGTTTAAGCTGCCATGCAACAACAAAAGCTACAATCAGACCAATAAGCAAAACAATGAGATAAGTTGACCAAGTCTCCGACGGGATGCCCCACGGAATAGCAATCCCTCGATTGCTCATAAAAACCGGCCCTAAAGAGATCGCTTCTTTCACACGTGGCAAAGTGATAAAGACAGCACTGTACCAAAAAACCAACAAAACCAAAAGAGGAATATTGCGAAGAATTTCAAGGTATATACTCGAAAGTTTTGCAATCAGGAAGTTGGTTGACAAGCGTGCTACACCAAGAATAACCCCCAAAATCGTTGCAAAAAAGACACCTATGACGCTGACATAGACCGTATTTAGAATACCTACCAGTAATGCGCGTCCATAGGTATCAGACCGAACATACTCGATCATACTTTCGCCAATATCAAATCCCGCTGTATTTTTCAAAAACTCGAAGCTGGGCGTCATCCCCTGCGCGGCGAGAGCGGTGATCATATTATTGTATAAGTAAGCGAAGAGGCTAACAACAAAAATGAGAAAGGCGATCTGTCCTAAAACACGTAAAATACGCTCATCTCGCCAAAAAGGAATTGCCTCTTCAGTACTATACTTGTTTTTTTTCATAAGTAAAACTCCCAAAGAGTGGCTGGGATAAAAGCTACGTCCCCGCCGAGACAAAAAGCCTCGGGTAAAAAACAAAGGCTGAGAAAGAACGAAATCGCTTTGCCCAGCCTTTACAAGACTTACAAAAGAGAGGGAAGGATACCCCTCCCTCTCTTTGATTCTAACGAAAGCTTAGCGCCAAGCGGGAGCGTAGAGCAAACCACCGTTGGTGTAGAGGCTATTCAGACCGCGGGGAATATAGGTCAGAGTATCAGGACCAAGGTTGCGGTTGTAGATTTCTTCATAGTTACCAACCTGAGCGACAATATTGTATGCCCAGTCAGCATCCAGACCAAGGAAGGAACCAAGTTCGCCTTCGGTGCCGAAGAATTTCTGCTCCGATGGATTAATTGTGCTTGCCATCATCTCATCAACATTTGCAGAAGTGATGCCGTGCTCTTCTGCGAAAAAGGTGGCGAAAACTGTCCATTGGACAATATCAAACCACTGGTCATCGCCGTGGCGGACAACAGGCCCAAGCGGTTCTTTGGAGATGGTTTCATCCATGATGACGTGATCGTCGGGAACAGTGAGAAGGGTGCGGCGGGAAACCAAACCGGATTTGTCGGTGGTGTAGGCATCGCAGCGACCTTCTTCATAAGTGGTCCAGCCGGTTTCTACATCTTCGTAAACAACCGGTTCGTAGCTGATGCCACGGGCAGCCATTACGTCAGCCAAATTGGCTTCGGTGGTGGTACCGGTCTGAACACAAACCGTGCCGCCATCGAGGTCTTCGAGGGTTTCAATACCGTCAGCTTTGCGGACGATGAAACCTTGACCATCATAGAAGGTGGTAGCAACAAAGTTCGAGCCAAGGTCGGTGTCGCGGGAGAGGGTCCAGGTGGTGTTACGGATCAGGACGTCAATCTCACCACTCTGCAGAGCAGTGAAGCGCTCTTGGGAGCTAAGCGGACGAATTTCATAGGCTTCGGCGTCACCAAATACTGCTGCGGCAACTGCTTTGCAGAAATCGATATCAAAGCCGGCGTAATTGCCTTCGGTATCGAGGAAACCAAAACCAGGAACGCTGGCGTTACCACCACAGATTACGTGGCCGCGCTCAAGGACGGTCGCCAAAGTGTCGCCACCGGCTGCAGGAGCGGGGCCTTCGGTTTCACCGGGAGCCTCAGCAGCAGCTTCTTCAGCAGGGGCTTCAGCAGAAGCAGCTTCTTCAGCAGCGGGGGCTGCGGCTTCTTCGGCTGTCGGGGCAGCTCCGCCACCACAGGCAGCGAGAACCATGCTCAAAACGATCAAGAGAGCCAAAACAGGGAACAACTTACGAGACATATCTTACTCCTCCGAGAAAGTGGTTTACACAAACACGACCTGCCTATAAAGATTATAAACTCGGCAAAGCTTATAAAAAGCCAATGCAAAGCAGTAAAACTTTGTATTCCATTGTGTTCAGCGGTCAGCAGGAAAGTTTTTGTGTAGAGAATATAATGGTCAATTATAGGGCAAAGACAAGTGAAAACACAACGCCATTCCATAAAAATTGTATAAAAGCTCATAAAACTTGCAGGAAAATCAAAGCAAGAGTATAACCACGCCATCACATTTTCATCATAGGAGAAAACTATGAAAATCCTATTGCTTGGCGTCGGGATGCAAGGAAAAGCCGCGCTTCAACACCTTGCCACCAGCCCTGAAGTCACCCAAATCATTGCAGCAGACACAAATTATCAGGCTCTGCAAACCTACGTCAAAAGCTTAGGCAGCGCCAAGATCACCCCCATCGAACTGGATGTGCGGGATGAGGCTGCCGTTTCCGCCCAAATGAAAAAAGTGGATGCGGTCATCGTGCTTCTCCCACAAGGATTCCGCGTGCAGATACTCAAACTCGCCATCGAAAACGGGATTCACTTCATCGAGACATCCTACGCTCTGCCCGAGTACACAGACCTGGGTCAACTTGCTGAGGCCAAAGGGATCACAATTCTGCCCGAATGTGGCCTCGACCCCGGTATTGACCTGGTACTGGCTGGACAAGCCATCCGCGACCTTGACGAGGTGCATGAACTCCACGCCTACGGGACAGGTGTCCCCGAGCCTGCCGCAGCCGACAATCCGATCAACTACAAGGTCTCGTGGACCTTCGCGGGCGTGCTCAGCGCCTATCAGCGCCCAGCGAAGATGCTCAAAGATGGGGCCGTGATCCACCTGACACCGAGCCAGATGTTCTCTCCCGAGAACATGCATCGGATCACGCTCGATACGCTTGGTGATATGGAAGCCTACTACAACGGCGACGCCGTCAAATATCTGGATATCTTCGGCATCCGCGAGACAACCGTCAGCACCGGACGTTATTCCCTGCGCTGGCCGGGACACGCTGCCTTCTGGAAAAAGATGGTCGATTTGGGCTTCTTGAGCGAAAAACCGATAAAAATCGGAGAGCAGGAAGTCTCCCCGCGCCAATTCGTCCATGACCTGATCGAGCCACAAATCCACTATGCCCCCGACGAACGCGACGTCGCTGGCATCCGTATTGACGTGCGCGGCCTGAAAGACGGGAAATGCAAACGCATCATCTACCAGATGATCGACCGCCGCGACCTTAAGACGGGATTGCTCGCCATGCAACGCACCGTCGGCTATACCGCCAGCATCGGCGCACAAATGGTCTTGCGCGGCGATGTGAGCAAGCGCGGTTTATTGAGCCCCACACGCGACATCCCTGTGGACAAATTCATTAGCGAACTCCAAAAGTGCAATATCAACATCACGCGCGAAGAAACAGATTGTTAGTAAAACGAAAAGGCTGGTAGGAATTACCAGCCTTTTTCTTCTGAATATCTTCTACGCTATGGCACACCGGCAGGCTTTGGCGTTGCCGTAGGCGATTGGGAATTCTTATCATCCGGTTTTGTAGCGTTATCTTCAGGAGTGGGCTCGGGCAGGAAGGGATATCCATCAGTCGGCAATGTACTGACATCACCCTGCTTCACACGAACCAATTCGATCCATATCCAGCACTCGGCATTTGAACCTGGACCGAGAATTTTCAAATAGTACCCGTCTTCGCTCCTGGCAATCGCATCGGCTGATTGATCTTTCATCAAGGTGTCGACAACTGGATATCGAGTACTGCCGCCTTCGCGACAATTCCCATTTTTTTCTCCCACCACAACAACCTTTTCAGGGTTTACCTCTTCAGGAATTGGCAGGACTGTCAGAGTAGCAGTAGGAATCATGGGAACATCTCCTGCACTCTCTAACGTCACATTTTCAATTTTTAATTCTATTTCGTCTGAGGGGCTATATTGCCCGTTTCCAAGCGCTCGCACAGAAATCGTATATTCCCCTATGCCTGGTGGCGTCCACAAATATTCGCCAAAGAATTTGGTTCCGCAACCAGCACCACATGAGCTCGAAGATAAGGGGGGAACTTTTGCTTCTCCCCCACCATTAACCCTGATCTCAAATTCGGTAATGCCAACAAACGAAGCTCCTTCAAAAACCAACCCAACCGGCGCCAGCGGCAAAACAGTTCCTGAAGCAGGTGACGTGATCCAAACCTGGCTTGGAGCCGGAGATGGCGTGGGAGTTAGTTCACAGGCTGTTCCTAAAAGGGAGAATAAAACGAAAACAGCGATCCAACGTATGAATTTCATCTTTCACATCCTTATCATCTAAGGAGGGTTGCGCCACTGCCGCAAAATTACGGAACGCTGAGTGAAAATGGATGCCTTGTTTTCGTCTGCCTAGCTCACTCTTTGGCATTGAAGTTTGTGGTTACCTTCCTGCTTTACTAAATGCGCAATAGACTATTTCTCTCTCATGCTTCATTGACGAGGAAATCTAAAACCAATCGGTTGAACTCTTGCGCATGGCATTGATGCGGAACATGCCCGCAATTTTCTATGCTAATTCCGCGCGCATTAGGAAGCAAATCCACTAATTTTGAAAATGAAGGCGGATGCAAAGTACGATCATGGCGTCCCCATACGACCAAAGTCCGCTTGGTGACGCTATTCAGGTCTGGGGCTAGATCACCTAATGTGCGCGGTAGATTAAAAATACCGGCATCAGCACGTTTATAGTCCAGTGCTGTCTGATTACGAATATCTTCAGAAAGCAAATAACTGCTACTGCCTCCGCCAAAACTAAACTTCATACTGCTCAAATCGACCAAGGCGCGAAACATCCAATAAGGCGTACTTTCGATCAGACGCGTATTCAACAATTGATGCCGTGAGATAACTTGCATGGTTGGCGAAAGTTGATGGATGTCATAAAAAGGGTTGGTCAGCACCAACGCGCGGACCTGCTCTGGAGCACGCAGAGCATGTAATAATGCCAGATAGCTGCCCAAAGAGTGAGCGATCAGCACAGGCGGCTCGTCGAGAGCAAGACTCTCGATCCACTCGGCCATATGAGCATAAACTTCCTCAATATTGTAGTCATCGACATCTTCAGGCTTATAGCTATCGCCGTGACCAAGCAGGTCAAAGGCATAGCTGGCATAGCCGGCCTCTGTCATCGCGGGAATAGCATCATCCCAATCATGGAGCGAGGCTGCCAAGCCATGGATCATGATAAGCGGCATCCCTTCCCCAGCCTGGACGTAATTCATTTTCTTTTCAAATGTTTGTGCGGTCTTACTCTGGTATCTGCTGTTCATAACGCTTCATCAACTCACGGCGCAATACCTTCCCAATGAAAGTACGCGGGAAATCATCCATAAAAATAACAAGACGTGGAACCAAAGTGGGCGGCAAACGCCGTTTGCAATAGGCCATGACCGCCTCTGTGGATGGGCGCTCACTCCCTGAAATCACAAAAGCGATTGGCTGTCCGGCCACTGCGACCACGGCCGCTTCTTTGATCTGGGGTACTTCGTAAAGCACCTCTTCCACATCACGCGGAAAAGCGGGCTTACCGGGCTTTGCCGGATACCACATATCCGCTTTGCGGGCGACAATGCGGAAATAGCCGTCCGCGTCGCGTTGGGCGATGTCACCGGTCAGTAACCAACCATCGTCCATAAGCACTTTGCGCGTTGATTCTTCGTCTTTCCAGTAGCCCATCATCACCTGCGGGCCACGCACCGCCAACTCGCCAATTTGCCCATCTTCCACTTCCTTGCGGCCATGCAACAAATCCACTACGGCGGCTTCAGTCGATGGCAACGGAACACCAATGCTACCCACTTTGCGCATCCCCCCAAGCGGATTGGCATGGGTCACGGGCGAAGCTTCGGTCAATCCGTAACCTTCTACCAAACGCCCTTTCGTTAACTTCTCGAAAGCTTCCTGCACTTCCACTGGCAAGGGAGCAGAACCACTGATACATGCCTGAATCGACGAAACGCCAAATCGCCGCACGCCACGAAAACTATTGATCGCCACATACATACTCGGCACGCCGGGAAAGATCGTCGGCTTATAACGTTTGATCGCGGCCAGAATTTCATCGATCTTGAACTGCGCCTCGAGGATCAGCGTCGCACCGAAAGCAACGGGGACATTCAAAGCGGTCGTCAAGCCATAGCTGTGCGAGAAAGGCAGCGCACACAAAAAGCGTTCATTCCCTTCACGTGCATCCGGCATCCATTGGCGGGTTTGAAGCGCATTCGCCACAAGATTACGGTGTGAAAGCATGACGCCCTTCGAATCTGCCGTCGTGCCACCCGTATATTGGATAACCGCCATCTCTTCAGGTTTCACTTCCACAGCCGGAGAGTGGTGGCTCTCACCCCTCAGCCAACGACCATATTCAAGCGCGCCGGGCAGGTTTTGGGCGTGGTTGCGCCAGCGGGATATCCACTTTTTTGGCAGAGATAGATAATCGGCAGGATCCGTCAAGATAACAAAGGGAAGTTCGGATCGCTCCTGTACCTGGCTTGCCAGCCCCGCCCAAGGTTTTAACGTGACGAGGACGCTGGCTTCCACCTCACGCACCTGACGGATGAGAGTCTCAGGCTCGGTAACTGGCGGAATGAAAACAGCAACCCCACCCGCCTTGAGCGTACCGTAAAAACCGACCACTACCTGCGGGATATTTGGCAGCAGCAAGACAACACGCGCTCCTTTGCCGATGCCCAAATTGAGCAATGCATTCGCAAAGCGATTGACCTCGTGATTGAGCTGTCGATAGGTCATGCGACTGCCCTGAAAACGGATCGCAATATTTTTCGGGAAACGCCGCACCGCCGAACGCAGCAGTTGATGCAACGGTACTTGCGGCAAACCAATGGTATAGGGCACGCCGGATTCGTAATGCTGCAACCATGGGCGTTCGACACGTAATTTTTCGCGCCCATCTTTCTGCGCTTCAGGTGTCTCATCGCGCCAGGAACGCTGCATTTCACCGCCCACGAAACGTTCGATGGCACGGTCAACGGCTTCGCGTCGTTCGAGCATCACCAGATGCCCAGACGAACCAATATCCGCTTCTTGTGCGCCCACGATGGACTGGGTCACCTTTTCGAAAGCGGGACGCTCGAAGAGCAGGTCACGATGCCCGCGAATAACAAGCGTGGGGACTTCTATTTCACGGAACAAATCCCAACCACGCCAGATGGAGAGATTATTTAGATAATAGGGTTTGAGAGCATGAGGGGGCGCATGTAACCAACGACGGGTAAAAATATCGGCGATTCGCAGCATCCAGGTTGGGAGATGAAGTCCCAGACGAAAGAGCGGGTTGAGCTTGAACTCACCAGCTGTAGCTGTCAAAATCAGCCCCTCGAGCCGTTCAGGATGACGATGGGCATATTCGCTGACAATCGCCCCACCAAAAGAATGTCCGGCAAGGACAAATTTGCCTTCCACGCCGAGCACATCCAGAGCTGCTTCGAGATCCGCTTGCATCTCGTCCATGCTGTAGGATGAGCGGGGTTTATCCGAACGTCCATGCCCGCGCAAATCCAGAGAGATCACACGGTTATCCCGCGAGAATTTGCGTATTTGGTAGATCCACTGCGTGGCTTTACCGCCAAAACCGTGAATGAAAACAAATGTGCGTTGGGGACGGTCAGGGGAAATATCAATCGCCGATAGCCGTACGAGTGGCTCGGTAGAAACACGTACTTCGCGCCGGTAGAGTTCGAGGTCTACATTCATGGACAGAGTTTACAAGATTTAGCAGGTAGAGTCAATTTTGTGCATATTTGCGCGAGGTATAATCAAACAAAAAGTCAGCCCAAAGCCATTTTCATCAAGTAGATTTTCGCTAGTAAACCAAATCTTTAGGGTCTCTTTGAGAGGTAAATCATGTTCGATAAAACCGTAGAATCCCTCCTGCAAGAAGCCATAGCACGCGGCGAATTTGATAACCTGAGCAACAAGGGCAAGCCAATTGACCTGACCGATTATTTCAACACGCCCGAAGAAATACGTCTTGCTTCGTCGATATTGAAAAGTTCCGGGGTTAAGCCACCCGAAGTGGATTTGCTACGCCAAATAGCGGAACTAAAAACTCAACTGGCAGACTGTCAAGATAGCGACCAGCAAGCCGAAATCCAGGAGCGTCTCCAACTTTTGCAGATTGAATTCAATATTGCGATAGAACGCATCCAACAGCAGCGGCGAAAATAATCCCAAACGCATCATCTTTAATGATGCTCTCCCCGTATCCCAACTCATGAAAAAATACATCATCGTCGTCCTGCTTTTCCTGCTGACAAGCTGCTCTTCTAATAGCACAACGACAAATTCCGCCGCACGCGAGATCGCTACGACGCACAGGTATCGCATCCAACAACGGATCGTGCTCGAAAATCAGGGCACGAAAATGCCCGAAAAGCAGAATCTCTGGGTCGCGCTCATTCGCAGCATAGCGCCCTATCAGGAGGTGCACACACGCACGATCAGTCCCGGCGCCTACGAACTGCTCACTGACGAATATGGCAATGAATATGCCGAGTTTGATTTCTCTGCACATGCCCCGGGGACAGAGATCGCGGTCGAGATCGAGTACGAGATCACGGTGAACGAGATCGTTTATGCCTTGGGGACTTGCGAAGGTGAGCAACTTAGTGGATATACGCAAGCTGAGTTGCATATTGAAGCCAACAACCCTCAAGTTTTAGCGCTTTCACAAAAGCTGTCTAAAAACACAAAAAATGATTGCGAGAGCGTGCGCGCATTTTATGACTATCTCGGCGACAATCTCGTCTACCGCTATAACCGCAATAACTGGGGCGCACAAGCCTCTCTCGGCGCAATGGGTGCCGATTGCAGCGAATACGCCTCGTTGATGATCGCCTTGAGTCGTGCTGAGGGTATCCCCGCGCGTTACTACGAAGGCTTACTTTTCCTGCAACAGAATACTGCCCAAATCGCTGAAACGGAACATGCCTGGCTGGATGTTTATCTCCCCGGCGCAGGTTGGGTGGCGATGGACCCGACGATGGGACGTCTCGCAAACGAACGCGACCTCTATTTTGCTCATTACACCCCAGACCATATCATCGTCACCGAGGGACGCAACCCCTCCCCGCTACGAGGGGCAAGTTACCTGACCCATCTCTATTGGCCCGGCAACAGCACAAAGATCAAGGTTTCAGCACTGGACTGGCTCATCACCCCGCTCGATTGAAGTAATTTTAACGAAATACTTATTTGACTTTCAGAAATATTTGTGCCATACTGAAACGCATACAGACATGGTCTGTACTTAAATTGCAATCCCACTAGAAGAGGAGGTGGTGCCCATGAGTAATAGTAACGAACGTAGTGCGGCGGCATCCCTCCTCGATCTTCGATAAGGATGCCGTCGCACGCAAAACAGAAACGCCGCCCAGCAATGGACGGCGTTTCGCTTTAAATTCTCTCTGATCGAGACTACAAAAGTCTTGAAGACTTTTGTAGTCTACTGTTTTTTATATCTCATCCCCAAAAGAGATGCCCAAATCTCTCGCGGTGCGAACACCATCACCGTTCACATCCACGCGTTTGGGAAGAGCCAGCGCCTCGGCAAGACCAATATCGGTCACGATTCCGTTTTGGAGTGAAACCATGTGACCAAAACCGCCCGCAGCTGCGAGACGGGTTGCGGCAGCACCATAACGAGTCGCCAGCCAACGATCAAAAGGTGTCGGCGTGCCACCGCGTTGGATATGGCCCAGCACGGTCACGCGCGTCTCCTGTTCCGTGTTCTGCTCAATATATTGCCCGACCAATTGCCCGATCCCGCCTAAGCGCGGCACGTAGACTTCACTCCCTTGGCGGGAGAAAATCTGTTCACCATCAAGGGGTTTGGCACCTTCAGAAACCGCCAGAATGCTAAAGTGACGCCCGCGCTCAACGCGCCGCAAAATCTTCTTCACGATTGCATCATAATGAAAAGGAATTTCGGGGATCAGGATCACATCCGCCCCACCAGCCACACCCGAATGCAAGGCGATAAAACCGGCATCGCGCCCCATCAGTTCGAGTACCATCACTCGATGATGGGATTCTGCGGTCGTATGTAACTTGTCTATCGCCTCGGTTGCTGTATCCAGCGCGGTATCAAACCCAAAGGTGACTTCGGTGCCGCCGACATCGTTGTCAATGGTCTTCGGCACACCGATCACAGGCACTCCCTTCTCAAAAAGCTCCATCCCGATCCGCAATGTGCCATCGCCACCGAGCACGATCAGGGCATCCAGCTTTTCTTTTTTAATCGCGGCAACAACTTCATCTGAAACATCTTCGATGACGATCTTGCCATCACGCTCAACTTCGCGCGCAAAAGGATTGCCACGATTGGCCGTCCCCAAAATTGTGCCGCCACGCGGCAAAATACCACGCACTGCCTCGCGCCCCAACGGCATTCGGCCCGCCGGATTCAGAAAAGCATCATAGCCATCGCGGTAGCCAATCACTTCGCAACCGTAGCTGTTAATGGCCGTCTTAACGACCGCGCGAATAACCGCATTAAGCCCCGGAGCATCGCCGCCACCAGTCAAAACACCGATCTTCTTCATCAGAACTCCTTACTCATTCAACTCGCTGGCTGTCTGGTTCATTAAAGCCAGGATAGCAGAAACCGAACCGACCTGCGTATCGTATCTGTAAATATACTCTAATCCGTCACCAAGCAAATAGCGCACCTGATGCCATGAAGCCAGTTGCGGCTGGATTTTCGCGTGATCAATCAGATCAACTGCCTGCCCCCATTGCGGATTGGATTTCTCAAAATCGGATAGTTCGCCAAGCGCAGAAATACGCAGGGGATAGAGACCGGTACTCTTCACCCATCGAGCTTGCTGCTGGGGCGCGAGCATCCACTTAACGAAAAGCCACGAGGCCAATGCTTCAGCATCTTCCGTTGCCAAAAGCGCATACGACGCCCCGTAGGTCACCACGCTGCTGTCCGCATCACCCGGGAAGGGAATCACCTGCCATTCATCTTGGCTGCCTGCTTCTGCAAAGGAGCGTGTGATGTCGTTAAATTCTTCCATGCTGGCGGTGATAAAAAGCGCCGAACGCCCTGCAAATTGATCGTAGGGTGTGTCAGCCGTCGAGATCCAGGCGCACTGCTCGTCGTAAAGCGTTTTCAGATTGCGGAAGGTAGTGATATTCTCCGAGCTAACAAATTGGTACGCGCCATCATCAAGGGGGGTACCGCCAAAGGCGTAAAGCCAAGCCAGGACAGAAATATCGCTATGATCGACGATCCAGCCGCCTTTGCCGTCATTTTCAGGGATGTCATCCGAGCGCATAAATTGATTCGCGGCACAAGCCTGCTTACGGAATTCGTCATAACTCATTGGGGCAAGCGCAAAGCCCAACTCTTCACCCCAGGTTGCATTGTAGAGAATGAAGCGGGCGGTCCGTTGAGCGGGGAGGGCAAGCCAGGCATCGGGATGTTGATCCTGTTCGAGGAAAACGCTTGGGATGTCGGTCTGCTCAGCAACGGTCATGCCCCATTCAGGATCAATAATGTAGGGGGTCAGGTCTTTAACGGAATCGTTTTCGTACCAAACCGAAATTTGCTCAGGCAGAGCCACGATCAAATCCGGGGGCGTTTCGGTGAGAAAGGCTTCGTTCGCCGCGTTGAATAGCATGTTATAGCTGCCCTGATAGGCCGCGTTGACTTTAATCCCCCACGGATTTTCTTCATTAAAGGCCGCGATCTGAATATCGAATAAGGCCGCCGAGGCACCATACCAGCTATGCCAAACGTCAATCTCGACGCCTTGGAGGTCCGCAGCGGTGATGTCGATCTGGCTGGCGTAGGTCGGCGTTGGGGTGATCTTTGGCTTGGGCGTGGATGTAGCAGGCGCAGCGGTCGGTGTTGCGGCAGGCGTGGAGGGCTGGCAAGCTGCCAAGAGGAGGATGAGCAAAAGCAGGGAATATTTTTTAGCCATAAACCACCAAAGGGACTGGAATGAAGACAAGGATGAATATGATAAGGGCAAGCCAAGCGAGACGTTTCCGCTTTGGGTCTAGCTCTGTGATCTGATCGAGGGGTGTGGCGTGGTGCCTGCCAAGGAAATAAAGCATGAAAACCCACAACCACCAACCTTCCCAGAAAAAACCTAAAACAATCATGGCCGCAAAAATATAACGTACGTAGTCTTTGGCTTTATCACCGAGGGCTGTGTAAATAATATGACCACCGTCGAGTGTGCCGACGGGGATTAAGTTAAGGGAGGTGACCAGCAACCCAGCCCAGCCTGCCCAGGCAACATTGTGTACTTGGACATCAAGCGCGCCGAGGGGCGAGGGTGTACTGGTGAAGAGATAACGAACCCAGTAAAGAAAGGCGGGGACATCGCCATAGGAAGTTGGCTCCGGCAACCACTTACCGAAAATGGCATATTTGGAAAGCAGATAAATGATGGAATTGCCTTCGAGCATCCCTGTGCCAGAAAGAGGGGCGAGCTTGGAGAGCGACAATCCATACAACAAAACCGGGATGGCAACCACCAAACCGGCAATGGGACCGGCAATGCCAATATCGAAGAGCACACGCTTGTTCTTGGGGCGTTCCTTCATTTGAATGACCGCACCGAGCGTGCCTAAGATACTCAGGGGATAGGGCAGGGGCAAAAAGAATGGCAAGCTGACATTGGTTTTGTGATAACGCCCCATTAGATAGTGACCAAATTCATGCGCCAATAAGATACCGAGCAAGCTAGCAGCAAAGGGCCAACCCCGCCCCAAATGGAAAAGGGCATCTTTTAATTTATATAGAAGTTGTAAAAAAGTATTTTCAGGGAAAGAAGAATTAAGTGCAGAGCTAGTAAGAAGCACGCTCAGCAAGGTAAGGATAAAGAAAACCAGGTTGCGGGAGGGTTTGCTCATGGCAGGCTGCGGCGCTTCGAGGACAAGGGTAATGACCTGTTCACCTTCGACCATGTCAAAAAGCGGAACCAAGCCATAGGTCGAGATCGTATCCGCAAGTTGATCGTAAGCGGCAGCAGAGTCATCGCCGAGCAGATGTCCCTGATAGCGGACGAGATATCCACGCCGCGTATCCCCAAGAGTGATGCTCTCAATCTTGAATATTTTTGCAACGTGATGGTGAAGTATTTCCGTGTCAGTTAGATTCATTTTTTTGCACCAATATTTAGGCTGTACATGTTGAGATAAAAAAAGCGGACGGAAGACTACAGACTTTTGTCCATTGTCCCTCGTCCACTATTGCGGCTAGGCGGGAGTGCATGGGAGTCGAACCCACCACGGCCCGCAACGCGACCCGTCACCGATGTTGAAGACCGGGAAGCCCACCGGGACTTAACCACTCCCACACGCAAGGATAATCGAAGGTAGTAAAGGTTGCAAGGCTGGAACGGGCAATTCCACATATGAATGAATTTGCGAGGCACCTTTACCGCCGAAGCAATCTTTTTGGAAGGATGAGACCGCTTCGTCACAGAAGAACGCTCCTCGCGG
>JBNKMO010000014.1:0-14495 GCA_050293165.1 Anaerolineales bacterium
GGAGGAGGTGAGACCGTTTCCAGCGGCGTGATAACGGGGCCAAATCAAATCCCCCTGCAAGATTGATGTATTTTCTTGTTTGGCAAAAGTAGCAATATCAGGATTAAGGGGTGAAATTTCATCAAGTAATTCTGATGAAGAGCGAGGGGCAAAATGCGGAGAAATACTGTTTTCAACCAGCAACGGCAGTGCCCCCACCAAAACAAGAAGGGCTGATATGGTTAGAAAAAGTTTTACGGAACCAGGCTGTGAAATGGCAACGGGTTTCTGTATTCGGTCAGGTTTGGGCATTTCAAAACCGAAGATGAGCGCCAACAACCGCAGTAGTTCGATAAACCCAATCGCAATGTAAAAATAGGCGACCCAATCCGCAGGCAAACTGTAGCGCCAACCAGAGAAACGAGCGACGCCATTCGAGAGAGCGTAGACCAAGCTGAAAAGCAGCGGCACCAAACCAATCCAGCGCAGACGTTTCCAGGCTGCCCCAATACCCAGTGCAATCACCGCTAGATAAAGGATAAGCAAAAGTTGATTTTGAACGCTGAGCGTCCCATTCCAATCCATCCAGTAGATGTTGAGCGGTTCCTGAAATCCATGGAATGGGAAAATAAGCGGTAAAGCCAAAAGAGCGCTGATCTCTGTAGCGAAAAAATGCGAGGCGATAAAATGCGCCACAAAAGCGGGGTTATGGATGGCAAAATCGAGGATGGAACCGGAGAGACTTTCGTTTTCAAAGTCAAAACTTTGGGTATCGAGGATATTGCTTGTCCCGTATTGGCTGGAGAGCAAGGCAAGCTGAGCCGGGTCGTCAAAGGTGATCTTGCCGGTTAGCTTGGCGTTGCGTATGAGCCAGGGGGAGGCAACCAAAAGGATGCCAAGGGCGAAAACCGCACTTGCTGTAATCCAGTCTTTCCAACGTGGAAAATAGATCAATAAAGCCAAAAAAATTACTGTGGGGAAAATCAGCATCGACTGCGTGCGCAGCAGCAAAAGCATTCCCGATAGACCGCCTGCAATGAGCGGAGACAAGATGTTTTTATCCGCTTTTTTAAGCCAATAAATGACCGCCAGCATGACCACTACCAGCGCCAAGACTGTTGGTAGATCTGTCAGGATCATGCGCGTGTTGGCTACCCGGGTCTGTGATGAAATGGCTAAACTTGTCCACTCGCGGAAGATGACAAAGAGAGCAACAATGATCCCTGCCAGGCGACTGTGCAGTTTTTTAGCAATCCAATAAAAGGCAACTGGAAAAAATGCAATCAGCAGGATTTGCAATAAGGTAATTTTTTCGTAGTCAAAACCAAATAGCGCATGTGCTCCCGCCAAAAAGACGATATAAAGCGGCCGCGGCGGGATTTTGGTAATAAAGCCTTCACCCAACAAAAGCCCTTGTGCCAAATAATCGTAAAAGCCCGAATCTGAATAAGGCAGCGATGCATTCAACGGATAGGCGTAAGGCGCATAATAACTATTTGTCAGTACCGACATGGGGACACTTGACCAGATCCAAACTGCGATAATCCAAATCAGAAAAGCGATTAGGGCATCGCCCCAGCGATGTTCCAAGCCAAACTTCAAAGAAAGTGAAAAAAGTAATCCCCCGATCAGTAAAGCGAGACCAAACTGCCACCCTTGCAAGGCAACCCCTGGCTCACCCCAATACGCCGTATCAGGGATAATGCCTATACGCGTCAAGGCAACAAAGAAAAACGCTGCCAGCAAAATAATAAAAATAAGAGCGCTTTCTCTACATTGCACTCTTTGCCTTTTGAGACGCGTTATATCAAAATCAAAACGGAGAAAAAGAAGCCATATATTTGTTTGAATACCAAGCACCAGAAGATAAACCCCAAGCGGTTTAGCGCGCAGATATATCGGCATGAAATTCTCAGGGTCATAGTAACGCAAGCAGAAAAGAGCAACTGCCAGCCCTATACTGCCTAGAAAGGCAAACCAATGGATTCTGGCAAACCTTTTCGAATAAACGTCAGGATTGAGCCATTTCTCACGCCAACTCGACTCACGTCCCGTTATGAAACCCAGCCACATAAAAAGAACGATCAACGCGATCAAAAACGCGGCCATCAAAAAACGCGATAGGGAGAGTCCCATAAAAAAGATATTATTCGGATCAGCTGGGATTTGCAGCAAAGCAGCTAAAGAAAAGCCTCCCTCAAGGGAGGCTGCGATAAAAAAGAGCGACCAGAATTTAAGCGTCTCTTTGGGTCTCATTATTCTTCCTTACAAGGATCAATGATCCCTTTTTCTGCCTACCTAAAACTGAAATCCCGTACGAGCGGGAATAACCTTATACGAGAAGTTCTCGATATAGTCGAAGAGTTTTTCGCGCAGACTCACCCACTCAGCGGTCTCAAGCATACGCTGGGCGGTTTCGGCATCTGATGCGATCATGCCAACCTGTATCTGGGGATAATCGCCATAGAGGGTCGCCCAGGCATCGAGGGGCTGGAATCCCAGCCTCTGCATACCCGGCACAAACTCACCGATAACGAACTCGAAATATTCCTGTTCATTATCCTGAGCAATATCCCATGTCATCAAAACTTTGACTGGCACAAGGAACTCCTATCGAGGGTAGTTGAGCACAACGACGCGCGTCTCCTCGGGCAACCCACTCTTGGTTACTTTGAGTGTATCTTCAGCTTCTATGGTGCCCAAGCCCATCTCCTTGATGAATTTCTCAAGCGGATCGAGTGAGAGTTTGCCCGCATCGGTAGCGTAATGCATTGGCACAACCAAATTTGGCTCCAGAATACTGACCACTTCGGCAGCTTTGGCAGCACTTAAACCACCGCCCCCGCCAACAGGAACAAGCGCTATGTTGACCGTGCCAAGCGCATCAATCTGTGCACGGCTGAGAACAGCACGCAAATCGCCCAGGTGAGCGATAGTAATGCCATCATAGTCGAAAACGTAGAGCGTATTGCGGGGGTCGCTTTCATCACTCTTGCGTCCATTCGTGCGCACACCAGTAATAAAAACACCACCAATTTCATACTCGCCGGGGCCGTCAATCAGGTGTGAGTACCCTTTCGCGGCTTTTGTAAAGTTATGTCCAGGAGAGTCGTGGCTAACCGTTACAATATCGGCTTTAAGCTTTAATGCCTGATACCCAACCACATCGTGGTCAAAGGGATCAGTAACTACAGAGGCGGAACCGCGCTCTGTTAATCGAAAACAGGAATGTCCATACCAAGTAATTTCCATTGTAGATCCTCCGGCTCCTATTATACCCGCAAGAGCCGCATACGAGAGTATAATCCCCCAAATTATTCAGGAGAGCTATGTCAAAACAAAAAATCTTCCCCTATATTGAAGTTCTCTTCGCCGTTATCGTTTGGGGTGCGTCCTTTATTGCTACAAAAATTGGCGTCAAAGAAGTCACTCCCATCACGGTGGTTTGGCTGCGTTTTGGCATGGGCGTGCTCATCCTCGGCATTGCGGTCGCTATCCGCAAAGAATTTGCACTGCCTGCAAAAAACGAGTGGGGTTACTTTGCCCTGCTTGGTTTTCTGGGTATTACCTGGCATCAGTGGCTCCAATCAACAGGATTACAGACCTCGCAAGCCTCCACCACTGCCTGGATCGTCGCTACCACCCCGATCTTCATGGCGCTGCTGGGATGGCTGATCCTGAAAGAAAAGCTGACCTGGATACAAAGCGGCGGGATCGCGCTCGCAGCTTTGGGCGTGCTTCTGGTTGTCAGCAACGGGGAGTTGAAAAATGTTTTTTCCGGTAACTTCGGCGCCCCGGGCGACTACCTGATTATGCTGAGTGCCCCCAACTGGGCAATCTTCTCCGCCCTATCGCGGCGCGGACTTCAAAAACATCCCGCCGCACGGATGATGTTCTACGTAATGGGCTTTGGCTGGCTCTTCTCATCGCTGCTTTTCTTCGGGGGCGGCAACTGGGGAGAGATTGCCAAACTCGGGCGCGATGGCTGGGTTGGCGTAGTCTTTCTCGGTGTATTCTGTTCGGGGCTTGCCTATATCGCCTGGTACGATGCGCTGCAAGCCATTGCTGCGTCGCAGGTCGGCGCGTTCCTGTATTTGGAACCGCTTGTGGCAGTCATCGTCGCGGCAGCGATTTTGGCGGAACCGATTACATGGATCTCGCTACTGGGCGGCGCAGTGATTTTGACAGGCGTCTGGCTGGTCAATCGTCCACGCAAATGATGTAGAAGTACAAAAACAAGTTCAAAGACACGGGCGTAGCGGGAAAACTAATGCCCAAACAAAACGAAAGCTATATTCCCTTATGCATCTTGTGATTTTAATCACTATCTTATCATGATACACCTTACTATTTATTTGTGAATAAAATCACATACAATGAAGACATCACCACCTGCCTCTTCGCCTATTTCATTGATTCCCGTGCGGGTATTTTAATTAATAGGAGAAGAAATGCCAGCAGCCCAATATCTCCCCACAAAAGCAAACGGACAACTGATTAAAGAAATTGCTCAGAAAGCAGGAAAAGATTCGCGTTTAGAAATGTGCATCCAATGCGGCACTTGCGGCGGCTCCTGCCCATCCGCAATGGACATGGAGCATACACCACGCGAACTTTTTGCCCTACTCCGTGCTGGAGAGCGCGAAACCGCCCTCAGCAGTAACACATCATGGATCTGCGTCTCGTGCTATTTTTGCGCAGTACGCTGCCCGCAGGAAATTCGCATTCCTGATGTGATGTACGCCATCAAAAGCGTGGCGATTACCGAGGGGCTATATCAAGATGCTACCGCATCCGATTTTTCGCAAACCTTTGTCGACATGGTTGAAAACTACGGGCGCAGCTATGAGCTTGGGCTGGCGACCCGTCACTATCTCAGACACTTTCCACTGCGCCTGCCAAGCATGGCACCAATGGGATTGGGCTTAATGAGCAAGCAACGCTTGAATATAACCCCAAAGCGGATTAAAGGCATCAAGCAGCTCAAATCTATCTTGAAAAAAGCCAAAGAACTGGAGATCGCATGAGCAAATACATCTACTATCCCGGCTGCTCAATGGAAGGCAGCGGGAAAGCCTATCACGATTCACTGATGCCCGTTTGTGCCAAACTTGAACTCGAATTGGATAAGATTAACGACTGGAACTGTTGCGGGGCAACCGAATATTTAGGTATCAATAAACTGCCCGCCTACGCCTTGATCGGGCGTAACCTCGCCATCGCCGAGCAGCAGGTCAATGGCGTACAGGATATTGTTGCACCGTGCAGCGCCTGTTATCTCAACCTTACCAAAGCCGATCATGCTATGCACTCAGATCCAAAAATGAATGAACAGGTCAACGAGGCGCTGGCAGCAGGAGGATTACACTACACCCCCGGCTCGGTCGGCATTCGACATCTTCTCGACGTGCTACTGTATGACATTGGGCTTGTTACCATTAAAGAAAAGGTTAGCCGCCCTCTAAGAGGATTGCGCGTTGCCCCTTACGTCGGCTGTATGGCACCCCGATTAAACTATACCGCATCCTGGTCTGATCGCGAGCAACCTCTTGAATTGGACATTCTTCTTGAAGCCCTCGGCGCCGAAGTGGTCGATTATCCACTCAAAACCCATTGCTGTGGCGGGCACATGCCGCAGATCAGCCCAAATACAGCCTATGAACTAATTCATCGCCTGATTAACTACGCAGAAGAAGTGCAAGCCGATATGATGGTCGCCATCTGCCCGATGTGCCAGATGAATATTGACGCTTATCAAAGTCAAGTCAATCAACACCTTGGCACCACGCATGCGATGCCAATTGTTTTCTTCACCCAATTAATGGGACTCGCCTTTGGCATGGATGCAGAAGTGCTCGGGTTCGGAACTGAACTGGTCAGCGCAGAAAAGGCATTGGTAAAAATCGACAATGTGGAAATCCCAGCAAAAAATAAACGCATCCGCAAAGATAAGTACGCCCTGCCCATGCCACAACCTTTGGGGAATGGTATTCCCGCAGATGGCAAGAACGGTAAGGAGGCGCACTGATGACAAAGCATAATGGCGCAAGCCCGAAAGAAAAGATCGGCGTTTACGTTTGCCATTGCGGAACGAATATCTCCGGCACGGTCGATGTGGAGGATGTTGCCCAATGGGCTGCCGAGAAACTGGAACATCGTGGCGTGATCGTCGCCCGTGACTATAAATTCATGTGCTCCAGCTTGGGGCAGGAATTGATCGAAAAAGACATTAAAGAATTAGGGCTGACAAGGGTGGTCGTAGCAGCCTGTTCGCCACACCTGCATGAGAAGACCTTCCGTACAGCCTGTGAAAATGCAGGCTTGAATCCCTATCTCTGCGAGTTGGTTTCCATCCGTGAGCAGGTGTCGTGGGTGCATACGGACAAGGTCGCTGCCACGGCGAAGTCGAAGGCTGTTATCTCCGGGGGCGTGGAAAGAGTCATTTGGCATGAACCACTTGAGGCCATGAGCGTCCCGATCCATCCCGCCACATTGGTGGTCGGGGGCGGGATCGCCGGCATCCAGGCGACATTGGAAATTGCGAATGCGGGCTATCCTGTCTATCTCGTCGAGCGGGAGCCATCCATTGGTGGGCACATGGCACAATTCGACAAGACCTTCCCTACGCTGGACTGCTCTGCCTGTATTCTGACGCCAAAAATGGTCGAGGTCGGGACACATCCCAACGTGACGCTGATGACTTGGACAGATGTCGAAAAAGTGGACGGATATGTGGGCAACTTCGATGTGACTGTGCGACAAAAAGCCCGCAAGGTGGACACCGAACTCTGCACGGGATGTGGCATCTGCGAAGAGAAATGCCCAAAGAATGTAATCGACAATGTGTACGAAGCCGGGCTAGGTTACCGCAAAGCGATTTATACGCCTTTCCCGCAGGCGGTACCAAATTATCCCGTAATGGATTTGGAAAACTGCATCTACTTTGATACTGGCAAATGCAAAGCCTGCGAAAAATTCTGTCCAACCCATGCCATCGACTTTGAGCAAGAAGATGAGATCATCGAATTTCAGGTCGGGAATATCATTTTGGCAACAGGCTACGATATGTTTGATGCTCGCAAGATGAGCAATTATGGATACGGACGGCTGAAAAATGTCTTTACCAGTTTGGAGTTCGAGCGGATGTGCAATGCGTCGGGCCCGACTGAGGGCAAGATCGTTTTACGAGATGGGGTGACCACGCCAAAAACGGTTGGTATTATCCACTGCGTGGGCAGCCGCGACAAGAATCACAATGAATATTGCTCGTCAATTTGCTGTATGCAGAGTTTGAAATTTGCTCACCTTGTTCACGAACGCACGGGAGCAAATGTTTATAACTTTTATATCGATATTCGCGCGCCGGGGAAAGGCTACGACGAGTTCTACACGCGTGTTATCGAGGAGGGAACAAGCTTCGTACGCGGCAAAGTTGCTGAGGTAACGAACGCTGCGCGCCAACCCGGAGAGAGAAGAAAACTGATCGTGCAAGTCGAAGATACGCTGATCGGCAAACAGCGCCGTATCCCCGTAGATATGGTTATTCTCTCCGCAGGTTTGGAGCCCCCCCACGATGCAAAGGAGGTCGCCAAACGTTTTGGCATCTCGTGCAGCGCGGATGGTTGGTATATCGAAAAGCATCCAAAGCTGGATCCCATTGCCACAATGACCGAGGGAATTTATATCGCAGGCTGTGTGCAGGGCCCGAAAGACATCCCTGCCAGCGTGGCACAGGGAGCGGCAGCATCCGCCCGTATTCTGGGCAAAATTCAGCAGGGCGAAATGGCAATGGAACCAATCCGTGCCAGCGTGCTGGATGAACAGTGTTCCGGCTGCCGCATCTGCAACGATCTCTGCCCCTACAATGCGATTCTCTTCCATGAGGAGACAATGGTCAGCGAAATCAACCCGGCACTCTGTCAGGGGTGCGGTACTTGTGTTGCAGCCTGCCCAGCAGGAGCGATCACGGGAGCTGGCTTCAGCAATGAGCAGGTTCTGGCACAGATCGAAGGCTTACTGGCATACGCTTAGAAACGGAGAGCTTCATGACAGAAAATAAAAATTTTGAACCGACCATCGTCGGGTTTACTTGTAACTGGTGCAGCTATCGCGCTGCTGACTTGGCAGGGATCGCTCGCATCAAGTATCCACCGAATATACGCCTCGTACGGTTAATGTGTTCGGGCAGGCTTGACCCGACATTCGTGCTGAAAGCCTTTGCCGAAGGTGCAGATGGGGTGATGATCACTGGCTGTCATCCCGGCGAGTGTCATTATTTGGAGCAGAACTACAAAGCCTTGCGCCGCTATCTGCTGTTACGACGAACATTGGTTGCAATGGGCATCGAAGCAGAGCGTTTGCATCTCGCTTGGGCAAGCGCGGCGGAAGGCATCCAGTTGGCACACGAGATCACGGAGATGGTGGAAAGGGTACGCGCTCTGGGACCGCTCAACTGGCAAGATAACGGAGTCCAGCCGGAGGTCATGCTTGAAGCAGCGATGGAGCTGGAGGTGGTTGCATGACCGCTAACGCGAAACCAAAATTCGCCATGTACTGGGCTGCATCCTGTGGAGGCTGCGAGATCGCCGTCCTAAATACGCATGAAAAAATTCTGGATGTGGATGCCAATTTTGAAGTGGCCTTTTGGCCCGTTGCGATGGACGCAAAATATAAAGACGTGGAAGCCATGGAAGATGGTTCGATCCTGTTGACGCTTTTCAACGGTGGAATGCGCAATGACGAGAACCAACAGATCGCCAGGTTGCTGCGGCGTAAGTCGCAAATTTTGGTGGCATTCGGTTCATGTGCTACTGAGGGCTGTATCCCCGGGCTGGCAAATCTTAGCCCCGTAAACGAGATCGTGGAGACGGCATTTCACACCGTCAGCACTGAAAACCCCAACAATATCTATCCGCAGGCGAATTACGAAATGCCCGAAGGCATCATTCATATTCCGACACTAACTTCACGGGTAAAAACACTTGAGGAAGTGGTGGACGTGGACTACTACATGCCCGGCTGCCCGCCCGAATCTCATCAGATCGCAGGCGTGATTGATCTGGTTATCGCTGTTTTGAACGGGAAAGCCGAATTGCCACCAAAAGGCTCGGTTATCGGCGTAGGGGATTCGACGGTCTGTGATGAGTGCGAACGTAAGAGAAACGTGAAGACAGTGAAAGAATTCCGCCGCATTCAACTTGTGGACAAACTTGACCCTGAGCTTTGTCTGCTCGAACAGGGAATACCCTGTAACGGGCCTGCTACACGCTCCGGCTGCAACGCGCGCTGCCCATCGGCTGGGGCGCAGTGTATCGGCTGCTACGGTCCCGCAGCGGACGTGGTCGACTACGGGGCACGGTTGATGTCCGCATTTGCATCGGTCATCGACAGCACCGACCCAGCCGAGATTGAGCGCATTCTGGATGGCATCCCCGATCCAGCAGGACAGTTCTATCGCTTTAGCCTGGCGGGATCGCTGCTGAAGAGTTCGAAGTCGGCGAGAGAAGAAGTTCCAGCTTGATTACGCAATACGCTCTACGCAATTCGTGTTTCGTAATGCGTATTGCGTAACGGAGGCACTTATGACACAACGAATCACAATTGATCCGATCACCCGTCTCGAAGGACACGGCAAGATCGAAATCTTTCTCGATGACGAGGGCGAAGTCGCCAACACCTATTTCCAAATCCCTGAGTTACGCGGCTTTGAGCGTTTCTGCGTCGGGCGTCCCGTCGAGGAGATGCCGCTATTGACCAATCGCATTTGTGGGGTTTGTCCCGAGGCACATCACATGGCGGCTGCTAAAGCTGGTGATGCCGCCTATCACGTGGATCCGCCTTCCGCTGCCAAAAAGCTACGTGAACTGCTCTACATGGCATTCTACTGCACCGACCATACCACCCACTTCTACGCGTTGGGCGGTCCTGATTTTGTGATGGGACCCGATGCCCCAGTCGCCGAGCGAAATATCCTCGGGGTCATCCACAAGGTCGGGTTGGACGTGGGCGGGCAAGTCATCCAAATGCGCAAACATGGTCATGAGGTGGTCGAGATGATCGGCGGGCGGAAGGTGCATCCCTGCACATCCATCCCCGGCGGATTAACCAAAGGTATCACTGAGGCCCAGCGTGTTGAAATCGAAAAAATGGGGCGTTGGGCAATTGACTTCGCTCAATTCAGTCTACGCCTTTTTGATAACGCCGTTCTTAGCAATCAGGCATATCTTGATCTAATCATCGGCGATATTTACACGCATGAAACTTACTACATGGGCATGGTGGATGAGAAAAACCATGTCAATTTCTATGATGGCAAAGTGCGTGTCGTAGACCCTGAAGGAAAAGAGTTCGTCAAATATGCGCCGCATGAATATCTCGATCACATCGCTGAACACGTCGAGCCGTGGACGTACTTAAAATTCCCCTACCTGAAAAATGTTGGCTGGAAAGGGTTCGTGGATGGTAAAGATTCAGGCGTCTACATGGCAACTCCGCTCTCTCGTCTGAACGCCGCTGACGGGATGGCAACCCCGCTGGCACAGGAACATTACGAAAGGATGTATGACACACTGGGAGGCAAACCTGTCCACCAACGCTTGGCAACCCACTGGGCGCGTCTGATTGAGTTGCTCTACGCAGCCGAACACTGGGTGGAACTCGCCACCGACCCCGAAATCACTTCGCCTGATGTGCATACGATTCCCACTGCCACACCAACCGAGGGCATCGGCGTCGTCGAAGCGCCGCGCGGCACGCTCACGCATCACTACAAAACCGACGAGCGCGGCATTCTTACTGACGTAAATTTGGTCGTTGGCACCACCAATAATTATGCCCCGATCAGCATGTCCATCAAGAAAGCAGCCAGCAGCCTCATCCATAAAGGCACAGTCGTGGATGAAGGGCTGCTCAATATGGTCGAGATGGCGTTTCGCTCCTACGACCCCTGCTTTGGTTGCGCCACCCATTCCTTGCCCGGTCAAATGCCGATGGAAGTTACCATCCGTGATGTCGACGGGGAACCTGTCGAGGTGCTGAGGCAATTCTGCTGATGGTCAAAACCCTCATCATAGGTCTTGGGAATCCCATACTAGGCGACGACGGAGTCGGCTGGGCCGTAGCTGACAAAATTCAAGCCAACATGGGTAATGCCGAAATCGAAAAACTCTCTCTCGGCGGATTAAGCCTAATGGAGCGTATGAGCGGCTACGAAAAGGTTATCCTGATCGATGCCATGCAGACGGGAAATCATCCCATCGGCAGCGTGTGTGTTTTCCCGCTAGAGGAGCTTCCCCCCCCCTTCAGCGGACACTCCGCATCCGCTCACGACACAAGCTTGCTGACTGCGCTAGAAACAGGTCGGCGGCTGGGAATTCCGCTCCCAACAGAGATCACTGTCGTCGCCATCGAAGCCAAAAATGTTTACGATTTTTCCGAGACGTTATCTCCTTCCGTCTCGGCGGCAGTGCCCATTGCCGCACAGTTTGTGATGGGGCTGCTCTAAACCTTTCGGTATCAGCACCTAAAAAAGCATCACGGAACGCCCGTGATGCTTTTTGATTCCCTGAATGTTATAATCCCCAAAATCCAAAAACAGGATAATTTGAATGAATCGAAACACTGGCATACTCTTCTTCACCCTCGTCGTCGTGATGATCGGCTTCGGCATCATCATCCCCCTACTGCCCTTCTACGTCACCGACATGGGCGGCAGCGGCGTCTCGATGGGCATCCTGATGGCGGTTTTCGCCTTCATGCAATTTCTCTTTTCGCCGCTCTGGGGCGATCTTTCCGACCGTTACGGGCGCAAACCGCTCCTGATGCTCGGTGTCTTCGGCAATGGCATCTCGATGGTCTTGATGGGACTCTCAACCGAGTTGTGGATGCTCTTCGCAGCCCGTGCCCTCGCAGGCGTACTCTCCTCGGCGACGATGCCGACAGCAATGGCCTATATCAGCGACAGCACGGATGAGAACAGTCGCGGCGGCGGGATGGGGATCGTCGGTGCCGCTATGGGCATCGGCATGGTTCTGGGCCCGGGCATCGGCGGGGTGATGAGCGATATCTCGTTAAGCGCCCCCTTCTTTTTGGCTGCCGCACTATCGGCATTAGCGATGATCTTTATTTGGCTTCTGCTACCCGAATCGCTGCCTGCGGAGAAACGCATCCAAAGCACGGGGGGATTTCAAGGCCCACAGCTCAAAGCGATGTGGGATGCGCTCTTCAGTCCTGTCGGTTTTCTTTTCATACTGGCGTTCCTGCTTAGTTTTGGCATGACCAACTTCGAGAGCGTTTTCGGCATGTATGCAGAGCTACGCTTCTCCTACGACGCCAAAACTGTCGGCATGGTGCTGACCGTTATCGGTATCTCCTCAGCAGTTGTCCAAGGCGCACTAACGGGACCAGCCATACGTCGCTGGGGCGATTCGGCTGTCATCAAAACATCGCTCATCGCCAGCGCCATCGGCTTCCTGTTAATGCTGACCGCTACCAATCTGGCAACCGTTATGCTGACAACAGGACTTTTCGTCATCAGCAATGCGATGCTGCGCCCGGGCGTGGCATCCCTGATCTCGAAACGTGCCGTGCAAGGGCAGGGTATTGCGATGGGGCTGAACAACTCCTTCATGAGTCTCGGTCGCATTGCAGGCCCGATCTGGGCGGGGACGGTGCTTGACATTAACCTGAACTACCCTTATATAACGGGCGCATTCATTATGGCGCTCGGCTTTGTGGCTGCGCTGATTTTCTTGCGAGAAGAGCCCAATAGAGAAAATGCTCCTTTATAGGTAAGCTTATTTAAAGTCACTTTACCCCGCCACCAAAAAAGTCAGCATATCTTATACTTGCCTCCTGACTTTAGAGCGTTGGGATACTAAATAGAGGATATGAAGGGCGGAGTAGAAAGAAAGATATTTACAAATTGACTCTAGAACATTTGTGCTTTATACTCGCGGTATTCGCAATCTAAATCATCAATTTAAACACAATAGGTGAAGGAGATTGCCACATCACAGAGACGTAAGTGAGTCTACGAACTTTATTCGATTTATCCAAAAGTGTTTTAGCCATGTATTGGAGGAAAAAATGATCAACACAACGCTCGGACATATTCAACTCAACATAAATACAGAAAATCTGCCTTTCTACAAAGACTTATTTGCCTTTGTAGGCTGGAAAACCCTGCACGAGGACACAACAATGCTTGGTGTTGGCAGCGCCGATACCAGCTTGTGGTTCATAGGCGATGCAAATGACACAAAGAACGATTACGATGGCCCTGGAATGAACCATTTGGCACTGCATGTGCAAAGCCAGAACGAGGTGGATCAAATGGTCGAGTATTTGCAGAAAAAAGATATTCCCCCCCTCTTTGAAACACCGCGCCATCGCCCTGAATTCAGTCAGGATACCGACCACACCTATTATCAGGTGATGTTCGAGACGCCAGATAAAATCCTTCTCGAGGTCGTTTACACAGGATTACTGGTGAAATAACAGTAGTTGAGTTGCTGTCTTTAATACGAAATACAAAAAGCCAGATTATGTTATCCATCTTTTTGCCTTGTCAAGTGATTGAAAATAGCTGTTCCGCCACGACTTGAAAGAGATAAGTGAGCCGAACGTGCTTCACTAGGCTTATATGCAATGATGTTTTTGTGCTTCGGTAATTCCCAATTTTTAACTCTCCGAGCAGCAATAATGATAGCTTTCCCGTCTTCTACTTTTGGAACCAAGACGTTATTAACAAAACTCAACATCACATTGACGGACGGTAATTTGAGCAGTGAGTCAGGCCCAAACGATTTCGAGTGATATGGGAACAACTCCAGACAAACCAGGTTCTTTGCTAAAATGCTCATTGCATTTTGATAAGTTATTTCAGATTGTTTTGCCAACTTTTTGATAACATCATCAAGTTTTTTATGCCAATAATCAAAACCGGGATGCCAAGCAAATTTTGGGTTTAGAAAGATAAACGGATATTCAATGCTTCCATTTTCTTGTCGCAAATTTTGAATTTGAGCATTTCTAAACTCTGGTTGTTCTTCTGCAAAATAATCGCCTGCTGAAAGCCCTGGATTTAACATCAGAACGAAAATTGTTGCTTTTTCCAAATTGCCGATGTAGGGCATAGGTAACAATCCTGTGTGCAAGTTTTTATCCGACAGTAAGCCAAACTCATTGGTGAAAACATATTCATCAAACGAATGAAAGACCTTGAAATTGCCATTGGTGGTATGTGCTATGTCATCGGGAAATAAATATGGCGGAGATTCTAAATTGCAATTTCTCCAACCTGAGATTAACTTGTGCTTCAGGTCTACTTTTCCCCACTTTTCACCAAGCTCTTGGGGTGTGATTGGCATGTTACCCATCCTTGATTTTTGACTGTTGGAGATAGATATTATAAACCAATCCAGAATGCGCAGAGAAAAATCCCCGCTGGGCATCTTGCCTCAGCGGGGATTTGCGTTAGAGTGTGATTTCAAACTCAAAAGGTATTAGACGTTTTG
>JBNKMO010000015.1:0-5190 GCA_050293165.1 Anaerolineales bacterium
AACCTGTCCGCTGTGGTCGTTCAGCGTTTCGGTGCGACGCGTAAAAAGCAGATGCCATTCGTTTGCGTAGAAGGTCAGCGGAACCAAAACCGCCGCGCATTTTAGAGCCCCGTTCTTTTTGCGGATATGTCCGTCGGTTGCGGGGAGATCGATGGTTCGATAGGATTGCCGTAATCGCTCGGCGATTTGGGTTTGCGTGATGGTCTCGATCTTAATCTTCCCCCTGAACCGGATTGCCGCAATAAGCACATTCGGCAGTTTTTTTGTCGATCCATTCCACTTCATCCGGGCGCAGCGGCGCACCGCAACCGGGGCAGTTGGTTGGCAGACTGGGGCGACTTTCTTCCTGAGGAACGGTTGCGTTTTCGGGCAGGATTTTTGCGAGATAGATGCCGATCTCATCCGCTTCTGCGTAGAGGCCTGCTTCGGTTAATTCCGCAACAGTGCGTTGACCGAGACGTTGTAAGGCCGCCCAATCTTTTCTTTTGGCGATGATACTCAAGCCTTCTTTGAGTAGCGATACCCCTTTTAGGCTTTCTCCAGCGAGAGCGTAAGCTTGTCCCGCGCGCAGGAAGAAGATTGGTGCGCGCGGCCCACGTCGGGCGGCGCTGCGGCGCGCAATCTTCTCAAAGGCAACGGCAGCTTGTGCGTGGGAGCCTGTTTCCCTGAGTTCGTTAGCGCGGCGCAATTCAGGCGGAACGCTTCTTGGAGCGGCTCGCCGAAATCCACGTCGGAAAGGTCCACGTCTGCGCATCAGTCTCTCCTTTTTGAAGAAGCTCGCTTGCTGGATGTTTCGTTGAAGACATCGTCGTCAATTTCTTCCACGCGACGACCGAAGACCAAAAAGCCGGTGTGTGCCACCATACGGTCGGTGGGGCGCAGGCGGGCGGGCTGTGGCTTCATATAACGAAGAAAGATCTCGCAGGCTTCAACAAAGGCAAAATTATTTTGATTCAAGGCTAAGATAAGATTTTGTACTTGATTAAAGGTCGGTACCAGGCTGGCAAAAAAACCGCCGGGTTTGAGTGCTGCACGCACCTGCTGAATATAGTCATGCGGTGCTTGGACATCGAGAAAGAGTACGTCGATGTTTTCTTCTTCAAAACCCTCTTCGATATCGCGCAGTTTGAAATCCACGCGATGATCCAGCCCGAGACGGCGCAAATTCTTTTTAGCGAGCTTTTGCATTGGCTCGCGCACTTCATAGCTATAAATCTTGCCTGTATCTCCAACGGCATAGGCCAGAGCTGTGGTCATCGATCCTGAGCCGGTACCCGCTTCAAGCACGCGCGATCCGGGGCCTACACCTGTCGTCATGAAGATGAATCCAATATCCTTGGGATATAAAATTTGCGTGTTGCGCGGCATTTCCCGTAGAACATCTGCCAGTGAAGGTTGAAAAACATAAAAGGGATTATCGAGATGACTGCGTAGTTTTGTCCCCCAGGGTTTGCCGATCATGTCATCGTGCTGGAGCACGCCGCGGTGGGTTTGAAAACCCATGCCCGCTTTCAGGGTGATGATGTAATGTTTATGGCGCTGTCCAACGAGCAGGACAAGATCGCCGTCTTGAATGTGGGTGGTGTTTATATTCCAAGTCATGGCGTTATTGTACTACGATGCCCAGATAAAGCTGATAAAGTCCGAATACGCCGAGCGCAATGGATGCGAAAAGCAGCAGACCGCGCCGAATGCGCCCGCCAATTTGACTTGCCAGCCCCACCAGAACAATGAGCACGATGTTCAACGAGATCATGGTTCCGTAAAACGCAACCATGAAACCGATACCGCGCGAGGCGGCTTCGCTCAACCCCTTAAGAAAGATCGGACCACTCACCAGACTCCAGAAAATATACGGCCCCGGGCTAATGAAATTCATTGTGGCGGCTTTCCAGAGATTTTGCGTCGTGGGTGCTTCTTCGGCATCTTCGTCAAAATTGCGCCACTGTTGAATGGATGACCACGCCAAATGAAGGATGAATAGACCGCCTGCGATGTAGAGTCCGCGCTGCAATGACTCGGGCATTTGCTTAAGAACCAGCAGCGTTACCAGAATAATAGGCCCATCACTGACCAACGGCGCAAAGGCGGCGATAAGTGTTTTGCGCCAACCATTGGCGAGACTTTGGGTAATCAGGTAGGTTTGGAAGGGCCCTGGCTGGGCGCCAGCCGCAAAACCGAGGGTGAGACCTTGCAGGATGTAGGAGAGCATGGCATTTCTCTTTTCGTTAAAATTTTTGTAGTTATAGATTGTTTTGCGTAAAAGGGCAATGGGGGAGTTTACATGAATGTGAGTGCCGTTCTTGACAATCCAATCCTTTTTCTGTATACTCAATGAGCGCTACCCGATAATTTGCATACTTGGGTAAAGATGTCCTAAAGCATCGCTGTATCCTTATTTCCCCCTGAGAGAAAATTATGAATGCTATTGAAGTTAATCACCTGAAAAGAATTTATCGTGCTCATATTGGCGTGATCCGTCGTTCGGTCAAGGAAGTTGTCGCTGTTGATGATGTTTCCTTTGCTATCAAAGAAGGTGAGTTATTTGGCCTGCTCGGCCCAAATGGCGCAGGGAAGACGACAACCGTAAAAGTCTTGGCGACCTTGCTTATTCCTAATGCTGGTGAAGTACGCGTTAAAGGCTTGGATATTGTCAAAGATGCCAATGAAATCCGAAAGCATATTGGCTTCATCTTCGGCGGCGAGCGCGGGCTTTATTGGCGGCTTTCAGCCATTGATAATTTGCGTTATTTTGCCAGTCTTTACCATGTTGATCCTGAAGTCTCGAAAAAACGCATTCCCTATTTGCTGGATATGGTTGGGTTAAGCGGGCGCGGTGACGAGCGTGTTCAAGGATATTCACGCGGCATGAAGCAACGCCTTCATGTAGCTCGAACCTTGCTCCACGATCCCGATATTCTCTTCCTTGATGAGCCGACCATTGGTCTTGATCCTGTTGGCGCGCGCGAGTTCCGTGAAGTCATCCGCAATCTGCAATCGGAAAAGAAAACGATCTTGCTGACGACACACTATATGTTTGAAGCAGATTCACTTTGTGAGCGTGTCGCCGTTATTGATAAGGGAACAATCGTTGCTCTGGATACCCCTTCGGCATTGAAGAAGCATGTTAGCGATCTCTCCGTCGTCGAAGTGGAAACCTTTGGTGTCCCCGAAAATGTGGTTGAAGCCATTCGAAATTTATCCTTTGTCGATGCACTCTCGGTACAAGAGCAAGGTCAACGCCAGTCTTTGCACGTGCAAACCAAGTTAGGAGCAGAAGCGGTCCCGGATGTAATGTCTGCCCTTGAGGGAATGCGCGTGGGACGCGTGACTGTCCGCGAGCCAACTCTTGAAGATGCTTACGTCAGGTTAGTGGGAGGCCAGGCATGAACTTCAAAAATCTCTTTGTCTATTGGCGCACAGTTTTGACAGTGGCCGAAATCACTTTGCGCCATCAGTGGAACGATAGCTTTATTCTCTTTGCCATCCTTGTCCAGCCGATGATTATTGCTGTGCTCGCTCTTTTTATGTTGCGTGGTCTGGGCGGTGACTATGCCATGTTTGTCGTTGTCGGCAGCGGTCTGACGGGGTTGTGGAGCAGCCTACTCTTCATCTCTGGCAACAGCATCAACGCGGAACGCTGGCAAGGCACACTTGAATCTTTGGTAGCTATCCCAACACCTTTTGAAGTGATCATTTTCGGCAAGAATCTTGCAAATGTCGTTCAATCGCTGATCTCGATGACCTCCTCTTATTTGCTGGCCGCGCTTCTTTTTGGCTACACCTTAAAAATGGTCGAGCCGCTGCTTTTCATCGGCTCAGTCTTGTTAAGCGTTTTTGCCTTTATCAGTTTTGGCCTGGTCATTGCACCGCTTTTCATCATGTATCGCGGTATTCAGCAGTGGCAAAATGCGATGGAGTTCCCCGTTTATATTTTGGCGGGCTTCCTTTTCCCGATCGCCTTATTACCTGGTTGGACGACACCGATTAGTTACATCCTGCCGCCATACTGGGCTGCGCGAGCGCTCCACGAAACCTCAACTGGGGCGGGGGATGTCCAAAAAGTGATGCTGGCCTGGGGTCTGATGCTGATTTTTAGCATCATCGACCTTTTCATTGCCAGCAAATTATTCAAAGTCATGCTCTATAAAGCCCGCGTAGACGCAACGCTGGAAACGGAGTAATCCATGAGAACGATTACAAATAATCTGAGACTTTTCTGGCGCGGCACGCTGCTTTCTTACGTTGCGCTTTTCGCTTGGCTGCGACCGACGACGTATGCCGCCTCCAAGATTTTGATGCCTCTCGCGCAGATTCTCTTCTTCACCTTTTTGGGGACTTATGCCACAGGCGCATCGAGCGTGGATTTTTACGTGATCGGCAACGCCATACAGATTACTGCCGTGAGCGGGATATTCGGGGTGACGATGAGCATTGGCGGCGACCGATGGGCAGGTACGCTGCCCTATCTTTTCGGCACCCCCGCCAATCGCCTGATGATGTTTTTTGGGCGGGCTTTCATGCACATCATTGATGGCGCTTTGGGCGTGGTTATCGCCTTGGTCTGGGGCGCGCTGCTTTTTGGGGTTGATTTCTCGCAGACAAATCTGTCCGCGTTGGGATTGACCATTCTTGTCACAACCATCAGCACCTGCGGACTTGGCCTCTTGATGGGCTGCTTGAGCCTGATCACCGCAAATGTGATGTTCGTTAATAACACGGTCTACTTTTTGCTTTTGATCTTCTCTGGTGCGAATGTTGCGCTAGACACACTACCCAACTGGATGCAGACCTTCTCACAATTCTTGCCGCTCACACGCGGCATTGCATCGGCACGTATTTTGATTGCCGGTGGAAGTTTTGCAGAAGTTTCTCCGATGTTGCTGAGTGAAATAGGCATTGGGCTTATTTATGGTTGGTTGGGCTATATGCTCTTTAAATGGTTTGAGCTTCAGGCCAAACGAAAGGGCACGCTGGAAACCGTTTAGCGGTTTCTGTTTGGAGAAAAATGAATAATTTTATAGCGAATGCGAAAAAAACATTCAACGAATACCCTCGAGCCTTCTGGACTTACAATGTCATCGTATTCATCGACCTTCTGGGCGGGTTCATGCTCTATCCCTTCTTTGCACTCTACCTGACCCAGAAATTTGACATCAACATGGCCACTGTTGGCATCTTGTTCGCCAT
>JBNKMO010000016.1:0-11324 GCA_050293165.1 Anaerolineales bacterium
CTATGCCGGTGGTCTTGACTAAGAATAATCCCTCGAATAACTCTTAAGAGTAATGACCGGAAAAGGTGGGAAAGCTATAGTTGGGGCATCGTTGAGATAAGAAGGAGTAAAAAATGAAGATCAATAAAACCGCACGACTGACGGGCTTACTTTATTTTATTCAGATGCCGCTGGCTATTTTTGGCGTCTTGTATGTACCGATGACGATGATCACTGGCAATGCGATGACCACTACGCAGAATTTCGCTTTATCGACAAGCGTTTTCAGGATGAGCATTGGCGCAGCGCTGTTGGTGCAGATCAGTCATCTGGTTATTGCCATGTTGCTGTACAAAATTCTCAGTCCCGTGGGAAAAACAGCAAGCGTTTATATGGTGCTGTTCATGGCAGCTAGTGTGCCAATCACCATGTTGAACGAACTGCTTAACTTTTCCATTCTTCATCTGGTAAATGGCTCGGCCCTGTTCGCTGGCTTTTCGGCAGAGCAGATCAGCAGCCTCGTGATGCTGATCCATAACCTGCATGAAGATGGCATTTTTATTGCCCAAATCTTTTGGGGCTTGTGGTTGATCCCTATGGGGATTCTAATCATCAAATCCAAGTTCTTGCCCAAGTGGCTCGGCTATGCCAACCTGATCGTGGCAGCCAGCTACATGGTTGATTTCGTTGCGGGCATCTTTGCTCCTGAATTGGGTGTTGCCATCACCGAAACGCTTGGTTTTCTGGAGATCATCTTCCCCTTCTGGTTGTTGATACGTGGTGTAAATATTGCCAAGTGGGAAGAAAAAGCACGGGCGGCGTGATGAACGAAACTGGCAACAGCACGCTAAATGACCCTATGCTTTATCAGATCAAACTCAAGGGCTATCTGGATGTGCAATGGGCAGATTGGTTTGAAAGTACAACCATCCAATTTGACAAAGATGGCAACACGCTTCTAACCTGTCTTGTCCCCGATCAAGCTGCGCTCTATGGTCTGTTGAAAAAAATCCGTGACATCGGTATCTTTCTGCTCTCACTTCAGTATATTGAAACCGACTTGATTTCAAAAACATAGAAAGGAGCTTTTCTTTCGCCAAATTTATCAGTAGATGAAATTGACTTTATCCGTATCCAAACCATTCATTCAAACGCAAAAGGAAAAATTAAATGAAAAACGTTCAAAAAACCGCTCGCTTCGCAGGTGTCTTGTATTTGATCATCACCGTCTTTGCCATCGTCGCACATATGTACATGCCCTCTACGATCATCGTTGACGGTGATGCGGCTGCAACCGCGCAAAACATCGTCAATAACGCGACCCTCTTCCGGGTCGGGGGCGTCGGCAGTGAGTTGATTATCCTGCTGATCGAGATCATTCTGTCCATTGTGCTATATGTCTTGCTCAAACCGGTCAACAAGACTTTATCCCTGCTGGCTGCTGTTTCCCGCCTGGCGATGACCACCATCCACGGCTTCAATCTGATCAACTACTTTTTTGTCATGGCTTTCGCAGGTGGCGCAGGTTCCCTGGCTGCCTTTAGCGCTGAGCAACTCAACGCCCTGACAATGGTTTTCCTGGACGCGCACAGCATCGGCTTCACCATCGGGATCGCCTTCCTTGTATTGCATGTCTTCATTCTGGGATACCTGATCTTGACATCCGGTTATTTCCCCAGAGTGCTGGGCATCCTCTTCATCGCTGCTGGCTTCGGCTATCTCTTCGACAGTTTTGCGCTGCTGCTCTCGCCCAGCTACACGACCACACCGGGCATCATTGCGATGGTGATCTCCATCTCAGAGATCGCTTTCCCGCTCTGGCTGCTAATCAAGGGTGTGAACAAAGCTGGCTGGAAAAAACGCGCTCTCGAATCTGCCTAAAACGAACTGGTTCCGGGGAAGGGTACGTTATACTTCCCCGTTTTTTCGGGCTTTGAAAGCCCTAAAATAAGCCGATCTTTCGCATCATAGATAGCTTGGAAAGATACTTAAAAGACGAGGATTATTCGTTCGATTTGATTTTCTATAACGTAGTGCCAGAAAGGTTCAAATATCACCCCAGCCTAAGACATTCATCATTTGCTTTTGTCAGGAGAATGGATTAATTTATGTGCTGTATATTTCACAAAACAATATTAGGAGAATAATCATGGCATTAAAAATTACAGATGAGTGTATTTCTTGTGGCGCTTGTGAACCTGAGTGCCCCACCGAATCGATATTTGAAGGTGATGAATTCTACGAAATCAATGCAGATACCTGCGTTGAATGCGTAGGGCACTTTGATGAGCCCCAGTGCGTAGGAGTATGCCCTGTTGAGTGCATCGTAAAAGCGTAATTGCTAAAAAGTTCCGAGTTCTTGAAGAACTCGGAACTTTTTATATCTTCAGGGGAAAACAGTAAAATCTCTCAAAATAAAAAGATAAGTTTTTCGTTCACCGGGTCGTATTTCTCTACAATACACAAGAAATATTTTGCAATGCAAATCGACCTGTGAAAAATCTAACAAAACTCATATTGCCCTTTCTGTAAGAGCGGCTATAATCAAAGCACATTCAAATAAACCTTCGGGGCAGGGTGACGCTCGCAAGAGCGAATTCCCGATCGGTGGTACAGCCCACGAGTGCTTCGCACATGATCCGGTGAAATTCCGGAGCCGACGGTATAGTCCGGATAGTAGAAGGTCTCAAGCAGTTCTGATCTGTGTCAGTGCTGGCTTTGCATTTGCCCCGAAAACATACTGTTTTCGGGATTTTTTATCTAAGTGCATAGTTACCTGCACGCCTACTCACACGCCCCACAAGAAATTTCTGCGGAGCGTATTTTTTTGTCTTGGGCGTTTGTGCGTCGTACCAGCAAGACAAAAATTTGCCTGTCAAACCTGGTGCGACGCACGGACCATTCTATGAATATCAATATTGCCGAAAAATTCAAAACGTCCAACCCAAAAGTCTCACGTTGGTGGACTCACGCTCCGGCCACACTCTCCCTGTTTGTAGCCCTGGGGATTTGGCAACTTGTCATTCAACTCACCGATTTACCTGCTTTCATCCTGCCCTCACCTGCTGATGTGGGGATGCGCTTCGCGCGAGCGCTCTCGGATGGAAGCTTACTACGCCACACGAGCGTGACGCTCGCCGAAGTGCTGCTCGGGCTATTGAGCGGCTCCGCCGCTGCGACCATGCTTGGATATCTACTTGCCAAATCGCGTCTCTTTGAGCGAATTCTCGCCCCCTACCTTGTCGCTAGCCAAGCTGTGCCTGTCGTGGCGATTGCGCCCCTGCTCGTTATCTGGTTTGGACCGGGCATCTTCTCAAAAGTGCTCATCTGCGCGCTGATCGTCTTCTTCCCCGTGCTGGTCAACACCGTCGTTGGCGTGCGGGATGTCCCTGCCGCCTTGCGCGATCTGATGCATTCACTACGTGCCTCGCGTTGGCAAACCTTGCGCTATCTCGAAATTCCAGCGGCACTGCCTGTCTTCCTCGGCGGCTTACGAATCGGCGCGGCGCTCTCTGTCATTGGAGCAGTTGTTGGCGAATTTGTCGGTGCAGATAAGGGCTTGGGCTTTCTGATCAACATCGGGCGCGGACAGTACGACACAGCACTTGTCTTTGTCGCCATCTTTGCTCTCGTCGCGTTGGCATTGGTCTTATATGGCGTCGTCGCCTGGCTGGAGAGTTATCTGCTCAAATGGCAAGCGTGGCGGAGTCAGTAATCCAACCTGCTTGACCGCAACGCAGAGCACTGTTTTAAGGAAAAAACGCAATCAGGAATGCGATGTGCGTCGCACCATCCAGACGGTAATATCCGCATAAACGGCAAATGCTTATCGATGCAACCATTCCGCTAAACCTGGTGCGACGCACAAATATTCAAAAAAATCAGGAGAAATCTATGTCTAAACTTGTACGCCTTCTTTTCATTATTGCTCTATTGAGCATATTCATTTCTGCATGTAGCAGCGCCCCCGCTCCTGCCGCCCCCACAGCGCTGACACATATCCGCTTGCCGATGGGCTACATCCCCAACATCCAGTACGCGCCTTACTACGTCGCCGTGGAAAAAGGTTATTTCGCAGAAGCAGGCCTCGAGATCGAGTTTGACTATAGTTTCGAAACAGACGGCATCGCGCTCGTCGGCGCCGGGCAACTTCCTTTCGCGGTCGTCTCCGGCGAACAAGTCCCTATGGCACGCGCCCAAGGCCTGCCTGTCGTCTATGTTGCAGCATGGTACAAGGATTATCCCGTTTCAGTCGTTTCGAAAACGGAACAGGGCATTACCTCGCCCGCTGACTTGGCGGGGAAGAAAGTCGGCTTGCCCGGCCTCTTCGGCGCGAACTATATTGGCTTTGTCGCTCTGCTGCATGCGAACAATCTTAGCGAAAGTGATATTACGCTTGATTCCGTTGGCTTTAACCAGGTCGAGGCCCTTGCCGCCGATCAGGAAGAAGTCGTTGTTGGCTACTCTGCCAACGAGCCAATCCAGCTTGCTGCACAAGGCTACACAGTCAACGAAATCCGCGTCGCGGATTATGTCAGCCTCGCCTCGAACGGTCTCCTGACCAGTGAAATGATGCTGAAAGAAAATCCGGAGCTGGTACGTGCCATGATCGCCGCCTTCTTGCGCGGGGTCGAATATACCGCCGCTCACCCTGACGAGGCCTATGAAATCAGTAAAAACTATATCGAGAATTTGACAGAAGGCGATGAATCTGTCCAAAAGCAGGTATTGGCGACCTCCATCGAATTTTGGCAGCTCGAAAACCCCGGCTACTCCGATCCACAGGCGTGGGAGAACATGAACCAACTCCTCGCCGAGATGACCCTGATCCCCGAACCGATTGACATCAGCGCCGCCTACTCGAACGAGTTTTTACCCTAATCCGTAAGGGCGGGTCTCAGACCCGCCCTTACCAAAATCATGGAAAAATCCCCCATCCTCTCCGTCCTGCAAATGGACATGACCTTTCCCGACGACAACGGCGGTCTTCACGCGGTTGAGAACATCGGCTTCGAAGTCTGCCCACAGGAGTTTTTATGCGTGGTCGGGCCCTCGGGCTGCGGCAAGAGCACGCTACTCAGAGTTCTCGCCGGGCTGCTTGTCCCCACGCGAGGTCAAGTCAAATTCACGAGCGATTCGCCGCGCATCGGTATGGTCTTCCAGCAATCTAACCTGATGCCCTGGCGCAGCGTCCTCGAAAATATCACCCTCCCCCTTGAGCTGGAAGGGATGGATTCCGCCGAAGCGCATACCAAAGCACAGGATTTAATCGATCTGGTTGGTTTACAGGGCTTTGAAGATAATCTCCCCCGTGATCTTTCTGGCGGGATGGCGCACCGCGTCGCTCTTGCCCGCAGCTTGGTACACAACCCCGATATTCTTCTCCTGGACGAACCTTTCGCCTCCCTCGACGCCCTAACACGTGACCGCATGGGAACAGAATTGCTGCGGATATGGCAAGCACACCAAAAGACCGTCATCATGGTCACACATTCGATCAGCGAGGCCCTCTTTCTTGCCGATCGCGTCCTCGTCCTGACGCAACGCCCCGGCAGCATCAAACTGGATATGGATGTCGACCTCCCCCGCCCACGCACCGAAGAGATGCGCTACACATCCCAATTTGGAGAGATGGCAAAGCGCCTAAAAGATGCGATTGAATAACTCAATTGACAAAGGGAAAACCATTCTGGAACAAGGTCGCGAGGTAGATCGTCACAAAACCAAAGGCGTTCACCGTGAAATGCAAGAGCATACCGGGGATGACCGATTTTGAGCGTTGGTACAGGTACGCAAAAACCAGCCCCACCAGAAAGGTCGGGATGAACGAAACCAACTGCATATGCGCCGCGCCAAAGACAAAAGCGCTGATGAAGACCGCCTTCTTCCAGCCATATTTTCCGGCTAAACCGCCAAAAATAAAACTGCGAAAGAATATCTCCTCTGTGATCGGCGCAATCACCATCACAGAAAGCCCCAAAACCCAAAGCTCAATATCCATCCCGAATATCTGTGCAATATACTCGCCCTGCGGAGCAATATCCAAAGCAATCAGCGTAAGATTATGAATGATGATAATGAAATAGGCGGCGAAAAGCATCCCGACGCCGAGGGCAAGGTTTTTGAGCGAAAAACGCCGTAATCCCAACACACCCCATTTCGCCTTTTTGAATAACAAGACGACCAAAACTGGCACCAGATACACCAATTCATAAACAGCTAAAACGCTATTCGTACTCAGCCCAAAAATTTGGGCGGCAAAAATCACGACCACCGAGAGTAGGATTACGCCAATCGTGGCATAAACAATCTCGCGCAGCGCCCACGGAACTTGTAATTCATCTTCTGTTTCGATCAAACTCATATCTGCTTGCATGAGGACACCTTTTTCCAGTATTGTTTGGATAAAAAAGGCATTTTACCTTAACTTTTCTCATCCACCCTAACGAATAAATATCCGAACAGCGTACCGCCTCCCAACACGGCGAGCGCGCTCCCGACCCCAAGGTGGTCGGCGAGCAACCCCAATAACGGAGCGAAGAGCGCAGACAGAATCGTAATCAACTGCGCCTCGACCGATAATCCCGACGCCATTACCCGACTCGCGATCTTGTCGCTGATGAATGAGACATTCATCGGGCGACGTAAATTATGTAAAACATGGAAGGCCAAAAAGATCAAGATTGAGACAAGCACCCAACTGCGTGCCGTCGCCAAACCAGCGATGAAGAGCAACCCCGCGCCAAAGAGGAAGCTTAAGTTGATGGCACGTCCCAGCGAGGAAAAGCGCTCGCTAAATCGCGCTGCGCTGCGGGATGCATAGCTGGTGAAGAGGTAAATCACGAAGTAGACCAGGCCAATCACAACCGCGCCACGCTGCACGTCACTGAGCCCCTCTTGTGTTCCCCCCATCAAAAGGGGGAAAGTTAAAAAAGGTAATGAGAGTGCAAAACTCTCTAAAATCGGTTGGAGATAATCTTTCGTCGATTTAAATAATGCCCCAAAAAGCGAACTGTTCAACAGGGCACGCAGCGCATGTGGATTGGCAAATATCCCGCCAAAGTCGCGCATCGTTTTCTTGGTCTGGTTCAAAACGTCCTTAAGCGGAATCTGTTGTAGGTTGCCATCCAGTTCTTTAGGGTACGAGAGCATGTTCAGGAGATCCAAAGCATAAGGCAACATGGCCGCCAGGAACATGACACGATAGCTACCCGTATAGAAAACCAACGCCGCCGCGATGAGGGCATTGATCGCCGAACCGAACTGTGATGCGGCGCGCGTACGCCCGTAGTAGGCGACCTTGAGTTTTTCCATCCCGTTTAGTTTGAGATGCTCGAGGATCAGGGCTTTATGCGTCCCGGAGCGGAAGGCCTCGCCGAATGCGAAGAGCACCATCGCCAGCGCGTAGAGCGCAAAATTTGCAAAGAGATAAAAAATGCCGAAGGAAAACAGATAGGAGCTGAAGGCCATCACCATCGCCTTGCGACGACCGAAAGCATCTGCAAAAATGCCGGTGGGCAGTTCGAGGATATTTGTTGCCACATCGCGGATCGAGTAGAGCAGTCCGATCTGCAAAAAGCTCAGCCCTACTTCGCGGAAGATCAGGATGATGAAGGGGTCGAAGAAGCGCAGATTTTTAAGAAATCCGTAGAGCGCAAAACGGGGGTACATGCGGTCATTTTTAAACATGATTCGATTGTAGCTCCAATGCCCCTACACATTAGTCACAAGTAACTTATTTCAGATTTTCATCCAAAAATGCGTCCATCTTCTCCCAAAAATCGGGGGCAAAGTGGCAGTCACTGTGGCCCTTGGCGGGCACAACCCAAAGTCGGGCAGATGTTGGGTTGGCGGCAGCCAGCGCACGTCCCTGCGTGAGCGGCACGGTCTCATCATTTTCACCATGCACGATCAAAATCTTTCCCTCCGCATTTGGGATGTGGTTGAGCGGCGCAATCTTCTCGTAGTCGATGCCGTAGCGCAGGCGCATATACAGAAAAAGGGCTGCGACAATGAATCCCGGAATATGGCGTTGGGCAAAATGCGTTTTCATCAGTTCTGTGGGATGCGAAATCGCCCCGACCGTGACCGTGGCTTGAATCCGTTTGTCCTGCCCTGCTGCGGCAATGGATGCACCACCGCCAATCGACAGCCCGATCAGCCCCAGCGTTGTGGATGGATTTTTCTCGGCGAGATAATCGACCGCAGCGAGCACATCTTCCGTAAAAGTACCCACAGTCGGCGCAATCAGTAAAGAACTGCTGCCGTGATTGCGCGCATCGATGGCGAGCAGGTTATAGCCAAGTGGATGCAGATGGCGGATATAAGGCAACATGCGCCCAACATTGCGGCTCCAGCCGTGAATAAGAATCAGTGTCGGCGCTTCAGGCTTGCCCGGAACCCACCAGCCATACAGTTGACCACCATCTACAGCAGGGATGTGGGCCTCTTCAAAGGGAATGTCAAATTTGGCGGGCGTTTTGCTATGCGGCGTTTTCTCGTAGGCGTAGGCACGCTTTGAGAAAAAGTCGAGGATGAAGATGAATAGAACGATAAACAGGAAAATCCAAAAGAAGATCATATTTACTCCCTAACAGTGGCTATTTTGTGCATCTACCATTTTTGAAAGGCAAGGGTACGACGCACTTCTGATTTAGTCAAGTTCATCATCTTTGACGATGACGCCTAATAAAGTCACCATTTGAATCGCCTGTGTCGGCGAGATGATCAGCCCTGCCGCGCTTTTCGGGTCGATAACAATCCCAGCGATGGTTGAGCCACGCAGATCAGCAGACTCGAATTTCACATTGCGAAAGTCAGCATGACTGAGGTCGCAGTGAGCAAAGGTGATTCTCTCAAGGGCTGCGCCTTCAAAGGTCGCGTTTTTGAGCTGGCAATCTTCAAAGCGGAGATGTTTTCCCTGCATCCCGACAAAGACCGCTCCTTCGAGATTGCAGTCTTTGAAAAATACGTCGTTCAGATCGGCATCCAGTAGCTGCACGCCAATTAGCCGCGAAGATAGAATTTCAACGCGGAGCAAATGTGCCTGATCAAGATGTGCTGCGGAAAGATCGCTGCCTTCGATACGTACATCACGCAGGCGCAGTTTGGGCAGTTGGGCACTGGTCAGGGTAACACGCTGAAGCAGGCTCTCTTCGATGACTACGTTCTTTGCCGACATTTCGATCAGATTAAGCGCTATGAGTTTAGCATCGACGCACTCGAAATAGTCTTTGAGGGCATTGGCGTTAAGTGTGGTCAGTGACTTGGGGATTTTTGCTTTTTTGGGTTTTGACACTTTTTACTCCAATAACCCGCGCATAAAATCAAGGAACTTCTGCACGTCGGCAAAGTTACTGGCGATGCCGACTGAGATGCGCACCGCGCCGGATTCCTGCCCATCGAAGCAGATCGCGAAGTCTTCAAAGCTGAGACGCTGTTCATGTTCTGGTTGGGTGAAGCAGGCGACGAGTTCAAATTCTTCGAGGTCGAGAGCGATCTCGCCTGCGCCGGGGTTGCAGAAACAGCCCGTCCGCAGGGAGATGTTGACTTTGTTGGCTTGCTCCTCGATATAGCGATGATTGAAGGCTTTGCCTGCTTTGTTGTAGAAATTCGCCGCAATTGTACCGCCGCGCATCTCGGTGTTGAGTGGGCCGTAAATTTTAGCGAGTGGGACGCCGGTGCTGTGTTTCATGGCCGAGAGATTGTCGAGCAGCCAACCTGTCAGGCAGAGGACACGCTCGTGGATGGCATCGTAGCCGACTTCGGCGATATGTTCCAAACCGATCTTCACTGCGGGGATGTTGAGATAGTCGACGGTACCGTCTTCGAAGGCGGTATGTCCCTCGGCCATGTAGTGCGTTTCGGCTTGGACGGAAGCGACGGTGATCGTCCCGCCCGCGAACCAGGGGCGGCGGAGTTTGCCCAATGCTTCTCGTTTGGCAATTAGCGCACCCAAGCCGGTCGGGTAACCGAAAATTTTATAAAACGAGAGCACGACAAAATCGGGGGTGATACGAGATAGATCCAATTTGTTGGTCGGGACGAAGGCCGCCGCATCCAGCAGGACATCCCAACCCGCTTCCTGCGCTTCTGCGATCCACTCCAGCGGATGCTGAACGCCGGAAAAATTTGACTGGGCGGGGAAGGAGAAGAGGTTGTTGCCATCAGGTGCGGCTTGCGCCCAGCCTGCCTGAAGCTGGTCGTGGGGCAGGCGCATTTCGGGCAGCGCGACGGGGACATAGTGGACGGGCGCGCCGTGCGCATGCGCAAACTCGCGGATGCCGTTGACCGAGTTGTGGTTATCGAAGGCCAGCATGTAGCGTCCGTTTTGCTCAAAGGGGTAGGCTTCGCCGATCAGCTTGAGGGCGCCGCTGGCGTTGGGCGTGAAGATGACGTCGTAGACTTCAGGATTGGCATTGAAAAACTCGAGCACGTAATCACGCGCACCTTCAACCAGCGCTGTGGCGGCCATCGAAGTCGGGTTGCTGGAGTGGGGGTTGCCAAAGACATTGTCGCGCAACAAGACTTGATGGTCCTTGATCTGCGAGGCGGCGTAGAGACCGCCGCCAGTATAGTCGAGATAGACATGACCAAGTTTATCGAGGCGCGCGTAGTCGTTGGCGCGCAGGGTGTCGAGTTTCTCGGTTTCTTTGTAAGTTGGGTAGGCAGCGATGAATTTTTCAAATTCTTTTTCAAGGGACATGGGAACTCCTTTGGGGAAGGTTTTTACTGCGTATTGCGTAATGTCATAAATATACCTGCAAGCAACGCTCTGCGTTGCGTTTTCACCAATCTATGCAAATATCCAAAAGACCATCAAGTCCCGCGTAAGCTCCAGCACTTGAATACAGCCAGTCTTCTGGTTTTTCTACGTATGCCTTACGAACCGGATTGTCATGGATATACATGACTTTTTGAACCATCATTTTACGGTCGTAAATACGTTTGGGTTGTACGCCTTCTTGCCAAAATTGGTATTCACGATCTTTCCGAGTGGAGAGTTTTTGTTGGCTCAATTGTTGGAGTGTTTCTTGCTGATTATGCTCTTTGAAATAATCTATGCTTTTTCTTGCCGTAAATGACCTGAATTTTGCGATTTCTTTCGACAAATTATCGCCACATGCAATAAGATGAAGATGCGTTTTCATAATTACATAGGCATAGAGCGTGATCCTGAATTCTTTTTGAAGAAATCTGAGTGAGTTCAGGATAATTTCAACATTTTCCGAATTGTCGAAAAGCGGAAGCCAATCCACAATTGTAGATGTTATAAAATACGGATTTGGATCATCTTCTAAAAACTTGTAGCTGGTTCGAACCATGCCTGATGTTCTTTTGCGCTT
>JBNKMO010000017.1:0-5911 GCA_050293165.1 Anaerolineales bacterium
GTTGGGGCCGAGCAGGGCGACAAATTCACCTTCTTCGACGCTGAAATCCATGCCTTTGAGCACAGTTTTTAGGCCGAAGCGTTTGACGAGTTTTTTGACTTGGATCATGAGTATCAGGTATCAGATATCAGGGATCAGGAACTGGTTCCTGGTCGCCTAATTCCTAATCAACGAATTCCTTCAGTTGTGCTTTGAGTTCTGCACGGCGTTTTTTGTAGGCATCTTCGTTCAGCGAGCCGTCTCGATAGGAGTCGTCGAGGGCGATGATGGCGTCTATGATCTTTTCGGCGTTGTCATATTCGACCTGCTCGTCGTCATCATCTTCTTCTTCGTAGTCGTCGTCATACTCATCGTCTTCGTTACGGTTGCGCATGAACATCCAGGTACCGGCGCCGATCAGCACAATGCCGAAGGCGATAATGCCAAAAAGGGTATTCTTTTGTGTATCTTCTTCGCTGCCGGTGCCGGTCGCGGAAAGTTTGCCGGATACATTCATGGTCAGGGTCGAGCCGACGGGCAGCGGTTGGCTGGAGAAGACATTGTAGGTCAGGCCTTGCGCGTCGCGTGTGCCACTGTCTGTCAATAGATCGCTTTTGATCTTGATGCCCTGTGGCACCATCACAACGGCCGAGTCGATCGGCTGGTTGATGGGTTGGGCGAAGTCCATTTTCTTGTTGTAGGGCAGTTCAAAGAAAACGATCACCTGATGCTGGCCCATGCCCGGGGCAATTGCGGAGGTGTCGCCGAAGCCGGTCTCTGTTTCGGTGTAGCGTTCGCCAAAGGTGCCGTCTTCAAACTGGATGTTGGTTGCATTTTCAGGCAGGTCGAATTCGATGGTTGCTTCGCCTTTATTTTCGGGAACAACAGTGTAAATGCTTGAGTTGGTGACCACGAAAACTTCCACAACCTGCACGGTCTCGTAGGTCGAGTCGGGGAATTCGTAGAAGATGTGCAAACGATCCACGCTTAGGCGGGATGCATCGGTACTGGTTTCGTAATAGGTCAGCGGCAGATCGAGGGTGTTGTCCATGCCTTCGGTTACGAAGCCCGGCTCAGACGCGAAGGAGGTATAGTCGGTTTCGACGACGGCCATGAAGGCACGGTTGACAGGCATTTCGACGTTCTCGAAAATGAAGGTGCCATCTGCGTTGAGCGTCGTTTCCGCAGAGAAGGATTCGATGAATTCGCCCGTCATACTATTATGATCGTAGCCAAGCAATTGGACCATAAGACCTTCGGGGAAGTCTGCGTCGCTGGAGCCGTTCAGGACGGTGCCGGTGACGGTGCCAAATCCCTCGGCGGGAGCGGACTCCGTTGGGGTGGGTTGCTGCTCTTCGGGTGTCGATTCGGCAACAGGCGTTTCGGTGCCATCCGCTGCCGGAAGAGCGGTAGCAGATCCATTATCCGTGCCGAGTGGCGTCTCAGCAGCATCTGCGGGCGTTTCTTCTGTCGCTGCTTCTGTGGTAGCTGTTTCTTCGACAACAGGTGTTTCCGTCGGCGCAGCTTCCACAACGGCAGCCTCCGCAGCGTTGAAGTCCATGGTTAATGAGCGCAGGTAATCCGTCAGGGCTGCGATCTGGTCATCGGTGAAGTCGCCGCCGAAAGCCGTCATGCCGTTTTGGGAGCCGTTCACGATAGTGAGTGCGAGGTCAACCGCCGAGCGGCTTGCCATGAAGGACTGGTCGGTGAAATCGACGGGAGCGGTAACGCCGCTGCCATCTTCGCCGTGACAAAGGGTGCAGTTTTGAGCAAAAAGTTCTGCCCCGAGAGCGATATTTTCTTCGTTGATGCTCAGACTGTAGGCATAAGCAACCACATCCCAGCGTTCCTGATCGCTCAGGCTGTTGAAGGGCGGCATGAAGGATTCGAGATTGCCTTTGGTGACGGCGGTGTACCAGGCAGCAGGGCTGGCTTGCAGGGCGATGTTGCGGTCACCCAGTGCGGTGGCGGGGTTGGGCAAATTGGCGCTTTGTGAGCCGTCGCCCATGCCGGTAACGCCGTGACACGGGGCGCATTTTTCAGCGTAGATGCTGGCGCCATTCGCCGCATTGGGGGCTGCTGCCGGGAAAAAGGGCTCGAGAGTTGGTGCAGCCGCTGCTGGGGCAACGCTGGAGTTGGGCGGCGGTGTCAGGTCTTCAGCGAGAGAAACACAGCCGGAGAGCAGAAGCGCCGCAATAGTGAGTAGAAGGATAAAACGTGATTTCATAATGAATGCCTTTAGGATGACTAGCAGTGCTGGATGTGATGCACTGCGGGCTTGCGATTTATGCAGTCCTGCAACGCACAGGCGTGCGTTGCAGGACTGCCTTTGGTTAGTTTGTTTTCTTACCGCAATTCGTGCAGAATTTATCGGTCGCCAAAACAGGATGCCCGCAGTTCGGGCAGAAACCACCCGATTTGGCTTTGCGTTTGCTGCGGCGGGCAGCGATCAGTGATTCGAGATCGTCGTCCGCATCCATGACTGGATTCGCTTCGCTTGTATCAGGAGCCGAAGTCGAATCTGCACGGCGCGCGGCGATGACCGCTTCAAGACGATCTTCAGCCGATGTGCTTTTTGTGCCCTCATATTCATCGAGGCGGCGTAAAGCTTCTGCGCCTTTTTTGAGCAGTTCCGCGCGTTGATCAGGGTACTCTTCTGCGGGAATCTTGCCTAATTCGTTGTCAAAATCCAGTTCCTTGAGGGCGTTAATATAGCGGTCACGCTCTGCGAGCAAGTGTGAATGTTCCAATTCTGCCGCCGAGACGATTTTCGTGCGGCGCTCCATAAAGGGCTGCACCAAAAACATCGCCACAAGGGTAAAGATCGCCAATGTTAAGAAAATTGCGCCAATATCCATAATTTCTCTTTTCTGCCTTATTCGACAAGCAAACTTTCGATGATTGCCATGATCTGTTCTGTAGAGCGGAAGGGGCCAAGTTGCACGTGCTTTACGACACCATCACGGTCGAGGAAGTATGTTTCGGGCACACCCTGAATGCGGAAGGCCTGTGAGATTTCTGTTCCCATATCAGGGCCATTGGGATAGGTGATGTCGTAGCGTTCAAGGTATCCGCGTGCTTCCGGTTCGGTATCCACATAGTCTACACCGATGAAAACCACTTCGCCGCTATCCTGATAAAAACGCCAGGCCTCTTCCAGTTCGACGGCTTCGTCTTTACAGGTCACACACCAGCTTGCCCAAAAATTGAGCACAACCACCTTGCCACGCAGATCGGTTAGGGATACTTCCTGTGTGCCAGCATATTCATAGCCTTCAAAAAGCGGCATGGTGAAATCAAATTCGCCGGTCTCGGCACCGGCTTGCACGTTCCCTTGCTGGGCGCGTTGCAGGCCCATGAAGATAACCACGAGCAAAGCAACCAAAACCGTCCAGATCGTTATCTGCGCCCAGATGGGCACACCACGTTTCGGGGCAGTATTTTCAGGGATATTTTCTGTCATAGGAATTTCCTTTTTCTCGCTCCCCTCGAACGCCCTCCGTTGAACAGGGGAGGGCGGGAGGGGCGATTAAACTAATCTCTTTTATTCATCTCCGCTTCGAAACGGGCAATATACTCATCGTCCGCACCGCTCGCGGATGTGGAACTTGCTTCCGCTATCTTGGCTTCGTCTGCGTCGTCATCGTTTTTCTGCCACTGCTTGAAGGCGCGGAAGAGAATGAAGATTCCGGCCAAAATGATGAGCGGTGGCACAAAATAAACCAAAAGACTGAAGCCTTCCTTGGGCGGCTCAGCAAGTACTCGAGCGCCGTAATTGTCGACGAAATATTGTTTGATCTCAGCCTCTGTCCAGCCTTCTGAAATTTTCAGGCGGATCAGTTCGCGCCACTGTTTGCAGGCTTGCGTTTCGCAAACGTCAAGAGGCGTGCTCTCACAAACCGGGCAGAATAACTGCTCGGCAATGGCATTCACTTCGTCATCGCTGACGTTTTCAGGGCCATTGCCCTGCGCAGCGGCCGTTCCTACAGACAAGAGCGAGAAGACGAGGATTGCTAGCATCAAAACGTAGACTTTTTTCATAGCGTTCAACTTTCTAAATTTCTTTTTCGGGCCAGGCAGCCACCAAAATACCGAAGACAAAGACAAAGCCGCCGATCCAAACCCACTTCACGAGCGGATTGTGATAGACCTTAAACGGGGTACTGTTTGCAGTAATCCCCTCCCAGTTGACGAGAATAACGTAGACGTCATCCACAACAGTGCTGCGTACGCCCGGGATGGTCATTGGCTGCCCGTCGGGGTAGATGTCAAAACGAGGGGCCAGTTGTCCGAGTTCTTCGCCACCTTTGAAGAGGGTCAGCTCCGCACGTGTGACAAAGCGCCCATCTTCGTGGGTGAACTGAGCAAGGTCATCATATTGGATCGTGTAGCCTGCCAGCTCAATTGTATCGCCAACGGCGATGTGGCGTTGTGTATCAGTCTGGAATAACTCGATCCCGATGATGCCGATGCCCATCAAGACCATGCTGATGTGGATGATATAGCCACCATAGCGGCGACGATCACGTTTGACTAGATTGACCAATTCAGTGAAGAAATTTTTGTTAGATTTTTTACTGCGTGCGCGGGCGCCACGCCAAAATTCGTAAACGTTGACAGTGATTACCAGTGCGACCAGCGTGAAGCCGATCAGCGCGATCCAGTTGGTGATGCCAATTGCTAATGCCCAGATCGGAGCGATTAAGGCTACAAGCGCCGGTTTCCAGATGCCGCGCCCCAGCGTCTTGAAGGTCGAGATGCCCCAGCCAGAGAGCGGAGCGACACCCATTAGCAACATCAACGCACCCCAGATCGGGCCAGTGGCACGCTCGTAGAAGGGCGGTCCAACGGTTACTTTGGAACCAGTGAAGAGCTCAGAAAGCAGGGGGAAGATCACGCCCCAGAAGCTGACCACCAAAATGCTCAGGAAGAAGAGGTTATTCAGCAGGAAGAGCGCTTCACGAGAAAGCATCGATTTCATCTCGGTCTCGGATTTCAGGTCGCCCCAGCGATAGATCAGCAAGGCGATGGAGACCACAAAAGTGAAACCGATAAAGATAAAGAACATCGGTCCAATTTCGCTTTCGGCGAAGGCATGGACGGAGGAAAGCACCCCGGAACGGGTCAGGAAAGTGCCAAATAGCACCAGATCGTAGGTCAAAATAATCAGGATCATATTCCAGTGCTTCAGCATCCCGCGCTTTTCCTGGATCATGACCGAGTGCAGGAAGGCCGTGCCTGTCAGCCAGGGCATCAGGGCAGCAATTTCAACCGGATCCCAGCCCCAGTAGCCACCCCAACCGAGTACGTCATAGGCCCAACGCATACCAAGCACCAAACCGAGCGAAAGGAAAAGCCACGCCCAGAGCGTCCAGCGGCGGGTCAGGCGAATCCATCGATCATCGGTGCGCCCCGTGATAAGGGCAGAGAGCGCAAAGGCGAATGGGATGGTAAAGGAGACAAAGCCAAGATACTGCATCGGCGGGTGGATAATCATGCCCGGGTGGCGCAGGAGCGGGTTCAAGCCGCGTCCGTCCGCAGGGGGCATACCGGGAATCAGCTTGAAGGGATTTTCAAAGAAAATATTCAGGGCAAGGAAGAAAGCTAATGTGACGCCCGAAACAACCAAAACCCACGGAAGCAACTCTCGGTCACGATCCCATTTGCGCAGCGCTACAGCAGATGTGAAGCTCGAGAGCAGAAATCCCCAAAACAGGAGTGATCCGGGTTGTCCACCCCACCAGGCGGTCACTTTCAGGTAGAGCGGCATCGTGCTGTTGGTCACCGACCAAACATATTCAACTTCGTAGTGTTCATTTACCAATAAATAGATCAAAATGCTGGCTGTGATTGCCAACAGGGGCCAAGTCAGCAGCATGGCGCGGCGCGCGCTTTCGATCATCGGGGCGGATTTTTTGTACTCACCGACCAA
>JBNKMO010000018.1:0-9255 GCA_050293165.1 Anaerolineales bacterium
TCATACGATTGCAGTTCAATATACTGGGACCACTAATTTCTCTGATGACTCTGCTACTGGCATACATACCGTCAATAAAGCCACGCCAACGGTTGTTCTTTCGGCAAGTCCAACCAGCGGTGCGTATGGGACGACGATCAACTTCACGGCTACCGTAACAAAGCCTGCCGGTATGTTGGCGGGTGCAGCTAACCCATCAGGGACGGTGAATTATGGGCCTAGTTTATCGTCGTGTTCTGCTGTCGCTTTAGGAACGGGATGCTCCAGTAGTACATTAGTTCCCAATACATATTTGATCACAGCTACCTACTCCGGCGATACCAATTACAGTTCCACACCATCCAATAGCGTGAGCGTTACCATCTCCAATAGCAGCACAAGCGCGGCTCTGTACTATGCTGGGACAGCGGCTAAAACAACGGCCTGCAACACCACTGCCGATTGGAGTTCCACTTTCCCCTTTGGCACCCCTACTGCGAATAACGCAGTTGAAGCCACAGACTATTTCTTCTGTGTACGGGTTACAGATACCGCAACTCCTATTACGACGGTGAATTCTGGCCAAGCAGAAATTTGGGTGGAGCAGGGTGGCACAGAGTTGGCTACGTCTCTTTACACGGTTGCAGGTGGCACTCCTGTTGGCACCCGTTACCGCGTCTCTGTGGTTTCCAGTGATGCTAAATTTACATTGCGCTTTTTAGCGGCGATTGTCAATGGCACAAATACCATTATCTATTACCGATATCGTGGTGATACAGCTACATACTTTGCTGCATCTGCCATAGAGAACACCGTCACATTCCAGATCAAGCCATAAATGCAAATGGATTGTTGGAACTCGTTTTTTCGCTCGGGTGCGCATGACATTTGAAGTTGTCACGCTTTCATAATTACAATTTTTCACAAAGAGGTTTGACCTGTGAAGAAAAATCGTTCAGTTTTTGCTCTTGGTTCGTTACTTATAGCTACCATAATGGGCTTATCCGCCTGTTCTCGCAGCACGTCAACTGATTTAAGCTACCCTATCGGCAGCATCTGGACCGTCCCTGTTTTAGATGGCAAAGCTGATTGGGAAGCCGCATCCACTTTGGCGCAGGAGCAGTATACGGGATTTTCTTTGGCGAACGAAGAAGTGGATTTTAACGCCTACACCTTCTCGGAGGGGAATCGGCAGGATGATGTTCAAACGGCCGTAAGAGCTATGGTGGAGGGCCAAGCCGAAGGTGCGGACGATCCGGTCGCCGCTATTTTCGGCGCGACATCCAACGAAGCGACCACGCGCACTGCGGCGTTGGCTAACTTTTTCAATCTTCCTATGATCGTTCCGAGCGCTAGTGGCGACAATCTGCTTCCTGAAAATAATCTCTGGGCTTTCCATCTTAGCCCATCCAACTCTTCGTATGCCGAGTATATCTTGGGAACAGTGCTGAATAAGCAGATCATCAACGCCGATTTTGAAGAAGGGTTTGAACCCGAAGTACGCATTGCGATTTTGTACGAGCAGAATACCTACGGCGAAACGGCGGCGGTCTCGACTGCGACCGTGGCGATGGAACAGGCCTATAACATCCACCTTTACGATAAATTTCCGGCAGCCAACCCATCGGCTTCCCGCTTGCGCGCGCTGGTCAACCTTGCCCTGGATGAAGATGTCCAACTGGTCTTTATGATCAGCAGCAACCCGAAGGTTGCCCTGGCGCTCACGCAGACCTTTACCGAATTAAGCGATGCTCGCACCCGCCCGCTTTTGGTGGGCATCGCGGCTGGTTTTACCAGCCAGGAATTTATGGACTCTGAACAGGCTGCCAGCACTTATGTTTTACGTCAGAAGATCGACAGGGTTGATTGTCCGGCAGAGATTAAATCACTCAATGCGGCCCAAAATTATGCCGCCGTAAATTTGCTCGCAGCTGCGGTTGAAGAAACTTCTGCAAAAACGAGCACAGAGAAGAAAACACTCGCCATCAAGGTGCCAGGCGATGCAGTTGCTCTTTACCGAGAATCGTTGCGGGATGCGCTCAAAATCACGAACTTGAATTTGCCCTGTCTCGGACAAGTCTCCTTCGACAATGCAGGAGAAAATCGCTCTCCACGTTTTGAGATTGTCACCACAGAAGCAGAGCAGTTGCAAATTATTTCCAGTCAGGAATTTGTTGACCTGGTTAAAAATAAAATAAATTTCACTTTTGTTGACTAAAAAAAGCGAATTTATTATCTAACACGAAAAAATAAGTAGGAATAAAAAATGTCTTCTGAAATCGGTCTCGACCAAGCCTATCTCCAAGCCGCTCTCGCATGGCTCGATGCACGTCTCGAGCTGAGCGTGCGCCGTTGGCAGTTGGCTGGGCACGACCCGACCGATCGCTTTCGCGGCTTGCACATCTCCGATGAAAAAGCGCTTCAACTCGCACAGCCCGCAGTTCCTCCTTCGCTGCCTGCCAAGGAAGAAAATGCCCTTCAAAAAAAGGAAGAAGCAGCACTGAAAGAAATGCAAAAGCTGGAGAAAGAAGCACTGGATAGCGGCTTTGCCCCGCGCCTGAAAGCGATTCAGAATATTTTCGGCATCACCTCCTTTGAGTGGTGGGCTTGGATCATCTGTCTCGCGCCTGCCTTGGATCTGCGCTACGAGCGTATCTACGGCTACTTGCAGGATGACATTACCCAAACCGCCGCCGGGACAGACCTGATATTGAACTTGCTTCTGCCCGAAGAGCATTTATCTCGTCTCGAATATCTACCCGCCTTTGCCCCCCGGGGAAATTTACGCGCCTCGCGTTTGCTCATCCCCATTGATGGCTCGGCGAAGCCCGCCAATAACCTGCGCCAAGCTTTCCGCGTTAGCGCGAGCCTCGTCAATTGGCTCTTTGGCGAGTATATCCCCTCTGCCAAGCTGGGCACGGATGTAGAGTTTTATCCCTCCGCTGCCGAGCTGCCCGATGCCGAACTTGTGCGTGTCTTCGCACCGCCGGAGATGCCGCCGCTCGAAAGCATTCAGGCGCTAAAACCGCTTATCTCGCTCTTTGGTAGCGATCATTTCCGTCAAGATATGACCATCGGAAAATTGGCAAGCGAACTCGAGCTTCCCTTGCTGAAGGTCAAAATCCTGCCCGAAGATGAGCAGGCTGCCGCGCTTGAAAAACTCTCCATCGCCGTGCGGGATGCGAAATTGCTCCAGGCTCTGCTCTATATTCAGGGCGTGGATATATTCATTAGCCGTGAAGGAACGCTGCTTCCGGCCGCTTTCCAGATCGTCGATCAAGCCAGCGATACAGTTCTTTTTTCCAGCAAAGAACCTTTCCGCTTGGGTGCCGATATGCAGGGCAACGATTCTCCGTTGTTGAGCGTCGCCTTTACCAGTCTGACGGCTACCGAACGTACCGCTCTCTGGGAAGAACTGCTTGCCGGAGCCAGCGATGCGCTCCCGCAAAAAGAAATTGCCATTCTGGCAGGACAATTTAACCTGAGCAGCGGACAGATTATCGCGGCTTCCTCCACCGCGATGTCTGCTGCTTTGCAGGCCAAACGCAGCTTGGAGATGAGCGATCTCTTCAAGGCAGCGCGTCTGCATTCGGGACATCACCTAGCTGAGTTGGCGCGCAAAATGAAGCCGCGCTACGTTTGGGAAGACCTCATCCTGCCCGAGACGCCCCTCACCATGCTCAAAGAAATGGTCAGTATGGTTCAAGCACGCCCGATGGTGCTCGAAACCTGGGGGCTGGGGCGCAAGCTCACCGCCGGGGCCGGTATCTCGGCGCTTTTCGCCGGGCCTCCCGGCACAGGCAAAACCCTTGCTGCGCAGATCATGGCAAATCGTCTCGGCATCGATCTCTATCGCATTGATTTATCCACAGTCGTCAGCAAATATGTTGGTGAAACCGAAAAGCAATTGGAGCAGATTTTCACCGAAGCCTCCCAGAGCAATGCGATCCTTTTCTTTGACGAAGCCGATAGTATTTTTGGCAAACGCTCGGAAGTTAAAGGCGCACACGACCGCTACGCCAATATCGAAGTCAGCTACCTGCTTCAGCGGATGGAAGACTACGACGGCGTCGCCATTCTTGCGACAAACTTGCGTGCCAATTTGGACGAAGCTTTCACGCGCCGTTTGCAGTTTATCGTCAACTTCCCCTTCCCCGATGAAGAGTACCGCCTGAAGATTTGGGAAGTGCTCATGCCGCCCAACCTGCCGCGTGTGGATGATCTTGATTTTGGCATGATGGCAGACCGTTTTAAATTATCTGGCGGCAGTATCCGCAATATTATCGTCAGCGCCGCCTATTTTGCTGCGGCGAACGGCGGAGTGGTCGATATGACCCATCTCATGCACGGCGCACGCCGCGAGTTCCAGAAAATGGGACGTTTGGTGCAGGAAAGCGATTTCCTTCTCCCTTCACGCTAGGAGTTAATTATGTCTGGTATTCAAAAACAACAACAGAGTAAGCAAACACAGGTGAAATCCAACACGAAGAAAGCCCCTGAGCAAGCGACGCAGGCTGTTAACTTCGAACAGTTGACAGAAGCGCCTGAAACCATGCGCAGTGAACAGATTTTGGCTGCCCAGAAACAGGTCGGCAATCAGGTTGTCCAGCGTGCTTTGGATGGAAAGAAAAAGCGTGATGCCGCAACTGACGATCAGGGTTACCTGAAGGGTGAGATTAACGATGCCATTCAAAAGAAACGTGGTGGTGGCTCATCTTTGCCCGATAGAGTTCGGGAGGATGCAAGTAAACGCCTTAAACATAATTTTGACGATGTGCGCATCCATACTGACGAACAGGCAAACGAACTCAGCCAGTCGATCAATGCGCGTGCTTTCACCATTGGGAAGGATATTTTCTTCAAAAAGGGTGTTTTCTCTCCTGGTTCCCGTGCGGGACGCGAAACCCTGATGCACGAGCTGACTCACGTCGTCCAGCAATCCGGTGGAAGCAGAGGAAACGGTCGTTTGAAATTGGGCGGCACGGATACTGCTCATGAAAAACAAGCTGACAAGGTTGGCAAAGCGAATAGCAGCGTTGATTCGGTTAAATCCGCATCCAATTCAAAGGGTACTGTCCAAAGACTGCAAGGACGACTGGATGCCCTGCGCGGTAAAAAAAATACCAAAACAGAAGAGGAAGAGAAACTTCAGATGCAGTCAGATCCGGCTGTGCAGCGTATGGAGGAAGAAGAACTGCAGGCACAACCCGATCCTGTTGTGCAACGTGAAGAAATGCCCGAAGAAGAATTGATGATGCAGGAGGAAGAGGAACTCCAAATGCAGCCGGACGTAGTGGGTGTTGTACAACGTGATAAGACAGTTAAAAAAGACGAAGAAGACCAAAATAAGAAAAAAGATACTCTGCGTGTAAGCGTTAAGGATCGTGTCAACGATATTGAACAAAATTTAAAGAAAGATGATGATACCGCTCCGAAACAACGTCCGCAGCTAAAGAGGCAGAATGCCAAAGTGTTTTCTGAGAGCGAACTCAAAAAAACGCAGACAGATCAACAAAGCTCCAAACAACGTCCACAGTTGAAGAGACAGAATGCCAAAGTATTCTCTCAAAGCGAACTGGCACAAGTGCAGGACAAGCAGCCAAGTGAAAACGACTCTGCCCCTAAAAAACAAATGAGTCCGGAAGATGCCCATAAAGAAATGGTGAAGCAAGCCAATAAGAATGACAAGAAGATGAGTCCGGAAGATGCTCATAAAGAAATGGTGAAGCAGGCCAACAAGAATGATAAAAAGATGAGTTCAGAACCTGAACAGAAATCTTCAAAATGGTCAAGTTTCAAAAGTGGGGCAAAAAAGACCGGCGGTTTTCTTGGTGGGTTAGGCAAGCGTTTTCTAGGTAAAGCCGTTGATGATATGTCCGAACAGCTCTTTGGCAAAAAAGAAGAGAAAGAAGAACCGGCGAAAGAAACACCATCTCCTGTTACTGTGAATCTAGGCGGTGGTGATGGTGGCGGCGGAGGCGGTGGTTTCGCCATGCTTGAGAAATACATCACTGAAAACCAGAAGCTCAAAAATAAACTCAAAGAGAATAACATTCCTGTCGATTAAAAAAGGATGACCCACTGTGATTCATGATGTAGATGAAGTCCTGCGCAAGCTACTAGCTGAAGAAATGGAGTTGAAGGGCAATGATGTTGATGTTGTCTTTCATCAGCCAAAACGTGAATGGTCGTCGCGATTGAGCAAACCTACGCTCAACCTCTTCCTCTTCGACTTGCACGAGAACTTAAATTTACGCACGGCAGAAGCCTATAAAACGGTAGCACGCCCCGATGGCACGTCCGAGATCCGGCGCAATCCCGTCCGCATGGACTTGCGTTATTTGATGACCGCCTGGGTAAAAGAGCCGGAAGATGAGCATCTGCTGCTTTCATCTGCACTGATGGCATTGTTACGGCATCCATTTTTGCCGCAGCATCTTTTATCCGATGTCTTCAATAATCAGCCTGCTCCAATCCCCTTGGTGGTTGCCACTTTTACCGAGAAAAAAGGACCTGAAGATAAATTTACCGAAATCTGGGGCGTACTGGATAACGAATTGCGCCCGGGCATTCTTATTACGATCACCGTCGCGCTTGATCCGTACAAACCGATTATCGCAAAACAAGTGCTTACACGGGAATTACGCTTTATGCAGGACAACGCCATTGGCGATCCTGACAGCCCGACATCCACCAAAGCAGCTTCGAAAAGCTACTGGGGCTTTGGCGGCACTGTAAGCAGTACTAAATATGATCTTTCTACTTTATCGCTTGTTCTGGTTGAGAAAAATTTGGCGATAGAGTTGGATGATGAAGGCAATTTTTCAGCCGCTGGTATCGAAGAGGGTGACTATACCCTCGACGTTCTTTTCAAAAACAAAGTTCTCAAACGCCGCAAAATAAAGGTGCCTGCATCAAATTACGATGTGGAAGTATGAGGCAGAAGAGGAATGAGGAGGTGCATTATTAGCTTTATGGAATTATCAGACCTAACCAATCTGTTGAAGAAAAATATTACTTTTACCGTAGGAGGTAAACATGCCTGAATACTTGTCACCTGGTGTTTATGTCGAAGAGGTCGACCGTGGACCAAAGCCTATTGAGGGCGTCGGGACCGCGATGGCTGCTTTTGTTGGATTTACTGAGAAAGCAGAACTTGTACGTGAAATTGATGGCGAAATCGTTGTGGAAGATCTGCTTAACAAGCCGCAACTCGTCACGAACTGGACACAATTCTCCGAACGTTTCGGCGGGTTCGTCCCCGGTGTCAGCTTGCCACAGTCCGTTTACGGATACTTCACGAATGGCGGCTCGCGCTGCTACGTCGTTAGTGTACGCACCTTCCCGCGTGCCGAAGCGACCCTGATGAATGCATCTGGCAAACCTGCCATCACAGCACGCGCACGCCAGGCTGGTGCGGAAGGCATGAAGATGCGCCTGCGCATTGCCGATGTCGCCGCACCGCCCGACAGCACAAAGAAAGCTGACGATGGCAAAGGCGATAAAGACGGGGGTGATAAAGCAGCACCCGCAGATGAAGGCGGCAACAGCTTCACTTTACATGTAGAAAAAGAAGCCCTCACGGGTGGTTGGAAAACGCTTGAAACCCTCAACGATGTCAAAGTCCAAACAATGGCAGTCGAAGGGAAGAAACAGGTTGCCTTAGCGTACAGGAATAACAAGCTCCCCCAATTTGTTGAGCTGATCGTGATGGAAGAGGCCAATACCCTTGCCAAAGCGATGCCGCGCGAACAGGAACAGGCACTCAACATTGATAAAAAACTACTGCCGGCTCCCCAAGCCAGCGAATTCCGTGGCGATGTGAGCGAACGCAAAGGTGTTGAAGGTCTCGAAGTGTTGGATGATGTCACAATGGTCGTCGTCCCTGATCTGATGACCACCATGCCTGGCGAAAAAATTGACATCGATATGGTGAAAGCCGTTCAGACCATGATGATCGCACACTGCGAACGTCTTGGCGACCGCGTTGCCATTCTCGACGCCCCGCCCGATCTGTCCCCGCAGGAAGTTAAAAAATGGCGCATGGATGTAACTGGTTTTGACTCCAGCTACGCCGCCATGTACTACCCGTGGATCAAGGTTATGGACCCTGCCACCGATAAAGTTGTTGCGCTACCTTCCTCCGGACATATTGCCGGTGTTTGGGCGCGCAACGATAACACACGTGGCGTTCACAAAGCCCCGGCGAACGAAGTTGTTCAAGGCGCAGTTGGGCTGGCGTACCAGACCACCAAAGGCGAACAGGACACCCTCAATCCCATCGGCGTGAACTGCATCCGTGGTTTCCCTGGTCGCGGCATTCGCGTTTGGGGTGCTCGCACCCTCTCCAGCAACCCATCCTGGCGTTATATCAACGTTCGTCGCCTCTTCAACTACGTCGAGAAATCGATCGAGGGCGGCACCCAGTGGGTAGTCTTCGAACCGAACGACCGCAAACTCTGGGCGCGCGTTAAACGAGACGCATCCGCTTTCCTGCGCACAGTTTGGCGTGATGGCGCTCTCTTCGGGGCATCCCCAAGTGAAGCTTTCTACGTCAAGGTGGATGATGAACTCAACCCGCCTGAATCACGCGATCTCGGACGGCTCGTTATTGAAATTGGGCTTGCTCCCGTTAAACCGGCTGAGTTTGTCATCTTCCGCATCAGCCAGTGGGCTGGTCCTGGAACCGAGTAATCCCTAAGAATTGATAAGGAGACAAGAATATGGCAGATAGAGAAGACCCCCTGGTAGCGTTTAAGTTTGGGCTTGAAATCGAAGGTAAGCTCAGTGGTCTCTTCACCAATGTTGGCGGTATCGGGTCCGAAACAGAAGTGATCACGCAAAAAGTACAAAATGCAGGAACAGGCGAAGATATGATCCAGCAAATCCCCGGTCGCCTGACATGGACACCCATCACCATGAAGCGTGGTGTCACCAGCAGCATGGATATCTGGGAATGGCGTCAGCAGGTTGTCGAAGGCAAGATTGATGAAGCCCGCACAAACTGCTCGATCATCGCTTATAACCAGGCGAACGAAGAGATTGCTCGCTGGAATCTTGAAAATGCTTGGCCCAGTAAAGTCGTCGGTCCTGATATGGACTCCGGTTCCACAACCTATATGATGGAAGACGTAACCATCGTGCATGAAGGTGTTGAACGCGTAAGCTAAGTTGTTGAAGTATTCCTGCGCATTGAAACCTGATGCGCAGGAATACTAAAGTTCTTATTTGATTATTTTTTTTTGGAAAGGAGTAGTGATGGCGGTTAAGCGAGTA
>JBNKMO010000019.1:0-47412 GCA_050293165.1 Anaerolineales bacterium
GAAAAAGTAAAGGGCGTTCGACTTGCAGATGGGGAAGTCATCCGCGCTAAAAATGTCGTTTCCAATGCGGATCCGGAAGTCACCTTTGGTAAATTAATTGGACGTGAATTCCTGAGCAAAAAACTGGTCAACAAACTGGACAGGGTGACGTATTCGGTCTCCGCCCTGAGCCTGTTCTTTGCAGTGGATATGGATCTGCGCGAAGCCGGGCTGGATTCCGGTAACTTCTGGCTTTACGACAATGCCGATGTGGACGGGCAGTACAAGCTCGGGCTAACCGACCACGCCCTAACCGCCGACGAGCCTGCGATGATGTTCCTGACTGTCACGACGCTCAAAGACCCTTCGAAGATGCACGTTGCCGGGGACGGTGCAGGACATCACACCTGCGAAGCCTTCACCTTTGTCGATTACGCTGCTTTTGAAAAATGGTCAGGCTCAACGCATGGTTCTCGCCCCGCTGATTACGAAGCCGAGAAGGAAGAATTGGCGTGGAAGCTCTTCAAGAAACTCGAAAAGCATGTGCCGGGCATCAGCAAGCACATCACCTACTGGAGCTTGGCGACCCCGCTGACGAACGAACATTACATCAACGCCACACAGGGCAACCAATACGGGATTTCGAAATCCATGCGACAGGTCGGGCCGGGTGCATTCCCCATCAAAACTGAGATCGAAGGCTTGTATATGTGTGGGGCGAGCACGCTCAGTCACGGCGTGGCAGGTGCGACCTCCTCAGGTTTGGCTGCTGCAAAAAGCATTTTGGGTTGCAAAACATCTGATCTCTTCACGCAGGATGGCCCAGGAATTGAGATTTATCCATCCGAAGATATTTCGGCGTGGCCCGAGCATTTGCAGGAGAAGATTGCGAAGGGGCAGGAGAAGGAATAGGATACAGATTTGGCTAACCACGCGGATTTGCGCTGATCTTGCTTATTTGTAATGATTGCCCGAAAAAAATGCAAAAATATCAAAGAGTTATCTTCTCGGTTTTTCTGGCTCTCTTTTTGATTCCCTACGGTTATCTGATGCTGGATGGTTGGGGGTTATGGATAACTCGTTACCGATTGTCACAGCAAGGGGAAGTCGTGCAGGGTGTGGTCGTTGATGCTAAATCTGTTCGTTATCGGAAGATGCGTTATTTTTTGACTTATCAGTACTTGCCAAAAGGTGGCGTTGAAATGCTTGAGCAGGAAAGGGAAGTAGCGCAAACTTTCTTTGAACACAATCCAATTGGAACGTCTGTGCTCGTTTATTATTTACCATCTAATCTTGAAAGTTCCAATCTTGCTGGAAATGACCTGCTTCAAGTTCCGAGTTTGGGTTTGCAAATGAAGTTGACAGTAGTAACATCTTTTACAATTTTTGTGATTGGATTTCTGTACTTGTTTAAGCGTTTGAGATAGGCTGTCGCACGTTGGAACTGCCCTATAAGCGCCGTATCTGACGGTGTTGAATGCCGCCTCCAAAATTGGCTATGATGATGATCAGTACATGAGCGCCTGGTTTTTTGTTAATCAATGGCTGGATGGTTCAACAGTTTGGCAGGCTTCTGATGGGCGTGGACTGGCGATTGTCAAGCCGGATGGCACTATTCAATTGAATGCCGATTGGTTTGCAGATTAGAGAAACACATACTTTTTTTGCGATAAAATCAGTCCCTATGAAAATCTACCCTGATTCCATTGGTTGCCGTCTCAATCAGGCTGAGATCGAACGTATTGCTCGCCAATTCCGCGCGGCGGGTAACGCCAACGCTAATCATTTCGTCACCATCCATTCGATTACAATCACGCTACACTAAATAATGGCGCTCCAATTTAACGAGCGCTTTTTTTACCCGTTCAGGTCTTTATAAATCCCCTTCATCTGCTTATAGATCTTCGTGAAAATTTTGAACCGCTCATCGTATAGCCTTCGGTTTTTTGCCTGTGGTGTGTAGCTCTGGCGGATTTCCACCAAATCTGGCACATCGCTGAAAGCAATCTCACCCAAACCAACCGCTCCAATCCAGGCGGCACCGCGGGCGTTGGCGTATATCGGGTCGGTGACCTGTTTGATCTCCACGTTCATCACATCGGCAAATATCTGGCACCAAACATCCGATTGGGCGCCACCGCCAACGATGTTGATGCTCTCCACTTTTCGTCCCAGGAAACTTTCAACCGGTTTTAAAAGCCAGCGCGTATTGAAGGCAATCCCCTCTAAAAAGGCACGGATAATATCTTCTCGCGAGTTATGCAACGACAAGTTATATAGTCCCGCCCGCACCGTTTTGTCGTCGATTGGCGCGCGCTCGCCCCAAATCCAGGGGGTGTAGATGACGCCGTTGCTCCCAGCGGGAACACGGTCTGCGATTTGGTCGAGCACCTTGAAGATGTCGGGGACATCGGCTTCCTGCAAGAGTTCGTCTTTGTGATAGAGAATTTGGTCGCGCAAGTAGGTCAGGTTGCCGCCTGCGGTAGCTTGCAACGCCGTCAACAAATAACGGTCAGGCACGGCGCAAGGAACAGATGCCAGCGAGTCAAAAATGGATGTTTTCTTGAAGGGCACATGCGCGGACATCCATGACGAGGTGCCAATATAAAGATGGGTGGCGTAGTCTTCAACTGCTCCGGAGCCAATCGCTGCGGCGGTGTTGTCGATCGAGCCAGCCACGATTTTTATATCTTTCGATAAGCCAAGTTCTTCCGCTACATCTGCTTTGAGCGTGCCAATCACATCGGAGCAAGCAACGATTTCGGGCAGTTTGGCGGCATCCAGCCCGAGGACCGAGATCAAGCCCTTATTGTAATGAACATGATTCGGGTCACGGTTGTCCGTCACCCATGAGGTCAGAATAGAGTCGAAGGTGGCAACCAAACGTCCAGTCAGCCGCAGGTTCAGGTAATCCAATACACTCAAAAACTTATGCGTTTTGGCATAAATTTCAGGCTGCGTATCCCGAATAAAAAGCATATGCCCGGCGGGGTCTTTGCCGGTCATCGAGGGCATGCCGCCCGTAAGCGAGATAAAGCGCAATACCTTATCAAGCGACGCACCGTCGATGTTGACCAGCCCGCCAAGCTGCTTTTTGAGATGGGACGCACCGCGCATGTCCATCCACAGGATTGCGTTGCTGAGGGCGTTACCGTTTTTATCGATGGGAACCGTGCCCTCGCCCTGCGTGGACGAAGAGATGGCGACGACGTTCTTGGCAGCGGCTGGATTCCGTTTAAATAGCCGCTGGGTAGCCGAAACGAATGCTCGCCACCACTCATCCGGGACTTGCTCTGCGCCCCCATCGGGCGTGATCAGCAATTGGACAGGCTCAGCTTCCCAGCCCAGCACCTTCCCGCGAATGGTGATGAGGGCAACTTTCATGCCAGATGTGCCGAGGTCGATTGCGAGGATGAGTTTTTCTTGGGTCATTGTGTGCCTTCTTGGTTTGGTTGAGTTTTTTGAAAAAATTCTTGCTCTGCTAATCATATCTGCAAGAGGGCTTTTCGGCAAATATGCTACATTTATTTTTATCTGGGGCCATAAAAATCTACTGCAACTACCCGGAGATAGATCTACTTATACAAGGCTTAGATTTGCAACTTCGCAGGTGAATTATCGTAAACTAGAGAGAATTCAATAAAAGGAGAAATGATGATGTCAAATAAAAAGACCGCAGCAATCTTGGATGATATGAAGATAAATGTAAAAATAAAGCTTTCAGTATTGTGGGCAACTGTAATGTTCATTTATGTTTATGTAGATATTTTTGGATTTTTTGAACCGGGGAGTTTAGAGTCAATATTAGCCGGGAAAGTATGGACAATGGATATTACTCAAGCATGGGCAATGACAGGATTATTATTAATGACAATCCCGAGTCTTATGGTTTTTCTGTCCTTGGCAATGAATGCTAAAGCGAATCGCTGGACAAATATCATCGTGGCTGCCTTATATATTCTTGTTGCGATAGGAAATCCGATAGGAGAGACTTGGGCTTATATTTATTTTGGCTCTATAGTAGAGATCGTACTTCTTTCGCTTATTATCTGGCATGCATGGAAGTGGCCTAAACAGGAAGCATAAATCAATTATCGATATCGCGCAGAAGAAAGCGCCCTTGTAAAAGAAGGGCGCTTTTTTATATCACCCTTCCATTTCAGCAGCTATATAGTTATTTCACAGGATCTTTCAATTGCGTTGAAATCCCAACACTCAAGACCAACAACCCGATTGCCAAAAGCAGTGATGGTGTAAATGAGCCTTTGCTGCTTTTCATGGCTTCCATGATCCAGACAAAGACAACCGCTCCCTGCCCAAAGAGTTGGATCAAGCCATTGGATGTGCCTTCAGGAGTGGGATAGGTGATTTCAGCAGCGTATTGCATCCCGATCGGCATGGCGCTGACGAGGAAGAATCCCATCAGGGCGGCGGAGGCAAAAAGCCAAAAGCCGGATGTGGCAAAGGTCAAGCCGACCAAGCCGGGGATCGCGCCGAGAAACGCCAAAATCAGATAAAGTTGACGTTTACCTTGCTTGTCCGAGAGTGCAGGCAAGACAACCGCCCCGATCAAGCCGCCAACGATCATCAGTGCGCCGAGCGTCCCCGCATCATTGGGTGTAAATCCGCGTGGGCGAATGATGGCTTCGATCCATGTGGTGACGCCGTTGAAAATACCCAAGCCAATGAAAGAAACAAAAAGATAGAGCCAGAAAGGTTTGACTTTGAGTGCGCTTTTCAAGCCATCCAGCACCAGGGCACGGGTTTCTTCGCCTTCGGCACAAGGAGGTGTAGCTGGTTTTTCACGAGCCAAAAGGAGAAATAGCACCGATGAAAACGCAGCAAGCCCACCATAGATGAGTTGCACGGTTGGGATAGGCATCGTTTTGATCAGTTCTGGTGTGAGCACCATGCCCAAGGCAGTACCGATCAGATTGGCTAATGTCACCAAGCCGACCGCTGTCGCACGGAACTCAACCTGAAACCATTTCGCTGGTACGGTCGTCCACGCGTTGAGCAAAAAAGGTTGAGCCACAGCAATGCCGACCGTGCTCCACAAGACGAGGCTGTAGTTCGCTCCGGCAAATCCACGCAGGAGACCGAAAACGCCCATTAGGATTGCGCCAATGCCAACCGCGACGCGGAATCCGTAGGTATCGATCACCCAGGAAACAGGGATGGATAGCGGGATAAAGGCGATCATGAAAGTCATCGCAAAAAAACCGATTTGCAAGTCGGTTACACCATAAAATTCTGCGGCAACGCCCGTGATCGGGGCGTAGGTGATCCAGAGCATCTGGATGGTCAGATTGATGAACATGAAGACCGCTAATACCACCCAGCGGTAGCCGTACAATTTATATTTTTCGCTCATGGAGACTCCTGTTAATCAAGTGACAGTCACCTTTAAGGTGACTGTCACTTCTTATTTCTTCTAAACACCTTCAACACTGGAAAGCACCACTTCAAATTTCTTTAACGCTTCATCAATCACTTCATCCGTATCTGCCATGGATGTATACACGCGTGAACCAGCCAACGTGATCATGCCCTGAGACATATACGCCGCGCCCATCTCTTCGATCATGTGCTTGCGTGACTTGATCTCTTTCATCGTCTTGAGCGGATTTTTCAAATCGAGCAGCATCACACCGGATGTTTCCAAATGAACAATACTTCCCTGATTATAAGCAACGAAAGGCAAATCGTATTTTTCGATGATTGCCTGTAAACCTTTGGTTAAACGGTCGCCAGCTTTTCCGGCGATGATCGGCGCATTGGTGCGTGCCATTTCTTCAATGGCGTAATATCCCGCCACGCAGGAAAGCGGATTGGCAGAAAGTGTTCCGCCGATATAGGCACGTTCACCCGTCCCGCCGATGCCTGGCGCAAAGGTGTCAATCACTTCTTTTCTGCCGCCAACACCGCCCGCCATCGGATAGCCGCCTGTGACGCATTTACCGAAAATGGTCAGATCAGGTTTGACATCATAATAGCCTTGTGCGCCACCCATTCCGATGCGGAAGCCGGTCACGACCTCGTCAAAGATGAGCAGCGCACCAAATTCATCACATAATTCGCGTACTTTTTGATTGAAATCAAAAGGCACAGGGCGTGTGCCTGATTCTGGTCCAACCGGCTCAACGATCACAGCTGCTGTCCCACCGCGCAGACGATTCGCGATCAGTTTCCGCCGCAAGGCAGCCAAATTATTCGGGAAGAATTCCTGCGTATGCTTATTTGCGCCTTTCGGGATACCCGTTGCTTCCATCCGTCCTGTTCCGGGGATATGCAATCCATAAACCATCTGGTCAGACCAGCCATGATATGCCCCACCGACCTTGATGATCTTCTTTTTCTTGGTAAATGTCCGCGCTGCGCGAATGGCCGCCATCACGCTCTCGGTGCCCGATCCCAACATGCGGAATTTCTCTATATTTGGCATATATTTATTGATGATCTTTGCCAATTTCAATTCATATTCATGAAAAAGCCCCGTTACCGGACCGCAGGAGTTGATCACTTCGATCACTTTTTCACGCACCAGCGGGTAATTACTCCCCAAAACCGTCGGACCGCCCGCCTGCAAAAAGTCGATATAGCGGTTGCCGTCCACGTCCCACATATAGGCGCCTTCTGCCTTTTCGATGGCAATTGGAAAGGGGTAGTTGAACGCCAAGTTATGCTGCACCCCACCCGGGATATATTTCTTGGCTTCGTCAGTGATCTTTTTCGACTTGGCGCATTTCTGATCGAAATAAGCCTGTATTTCAGCCATTTTCTCGCGCTTGATCGGTCGAATAGGTTGTTTTACCAACGCATTCAACTGAGCATAAATCTCTTCTACATCATGATATTCTGAAATTGCATATTCACTCATTTTTATTCGCCTCCAAGCTCAAAATTGCCACTTTCAACTTTTTTCTGGTCTTTGCGCAACTTCGCAAAAGCGATCTCGCGCACAGCCAGCGGAATTTTGCTCACCTTTCGTTCCGAACAGAGCGCCAGCAAATACGCCAGCGAACATTTTTCTAAAATCTCGACATTATGCACAGCGCGTTCCATATCATGCCCAAAGATCAACGCACCGTGATTTTTCATCATAAAAGCATTATTATGATTTTTGACGTGTTTCGCGACTGTGTTCTTCAACATCCCCGTGCCTGATGGCGCATAGGGGATGATTTCCACGCTTCGCCCCAGAAACCGAGCTTGCTCGTCGAATAAGGAGGGGATCGGTGTCCCGATCATGGTCAACGCACTCGCGTAAACCTGATGCGTGTGGACGATAGCATTTACGTCACCCCGCACTTGGTAAATAGCTCCGTGCATCCCCGCTTCGACGGATGGCTTTAACTCCCCTTCGATAGCATCCAACTCAAAATTCAGGATGCAAACATCATCGGGAACCATTCTCATATAGTCCAAATTCGATGGGGTGACGGCAAAAAGATCTTCGCCGAGAATGCGCATCGAAATATTCCCGCCGGTTGCCATCAAATAGCCCTTGCGAACCAAATCCTGGGCTGTCTTTACGATTTTCTCTTTGATAATCTGATAGTTACTCATCAGACCTCCTGTATGATCTAGTCATTGTCAAGATTGTATAGTGCTATCTTGACGCTGTCAAGATAAAAAGATAAGATTATGCCATGACAACAGATTCTTATCATCACGGAGATCTTAAAAACGCGCTGATCAAAGCCGGGGTGGAGTTACTAGCAAAAGAAGGTGTCGGGAGCTTGAGTCTGCGCAAGGTGGCGAAACAAGCCGGGGTCAGTCACGCTGCGCCTTATGCCCACTTTAAGGATAAGCAGGCGTTAATCGCTGCGATCTCAACAGAGGGGCATCTCAAAATCCATAAAAAAATATCTAGCATACTTGAAGAATTTTCAGATGATCCCCTACGGCAATTGCTAGAAACTGCCTACGCTTATCTGGATTTTGGGCTTAATGAAACCGATTTATTCAGGATCACGTATTCGGGCGTTGTGGAGCAGGAACGGGATTATCCTGCGCTTGTAGAAATAGTTCATACAAACTTTGCTATGCTTCGCCAAATCGCGGTTGATTGTAAAGAGATCGGTGTTTTTAATGACGCACCCGATGAATTACTCGCCCAAAGTTTGTGGGCGGCGGTTCATGGCTTGATCTCGCTTCTACAACAAGGGCAAGTTTCCAGCGCTGTACTTGATCGCTATACGCCACAGCAATTATTATTATTTACGCTGGATCAGATCACGAAAGTGAGCATTGATATCAACGGAGTGAATTAATTGAGAGGGGCTATGCGGGATATAAAGTCCTGCGAGCGTTGAAGCAACTCATCAAGGAGAAGGGCGTATTCATAATCCTGCTGTTTTGCGGTGTTGAATATTTAGATACACTTTTGTGTTGTTACCCACATCCTAATCCTTTTGAAGGCGAAATTAAATTTCCAAGGGGCATCATATACTTTTTGCCACTACTTGGAAAAATCTCCCTTGACTCTAGGGTTACCCGAGGTGTTAAATTACAGGTATGTACCGAATAGGCGAATTTTCCCGCATCGCGAGAGTGACCATTGATACACTGCGCCATTATGATGCGCTTGGATTGCTCAAAGCTGCAAGAGTTGATCGGTCCACAGGGTACCGATACTACGCTGCCGACCAATTGCAGGATCTTAATCGAATCATTGCGCTAAAAGAAGTTGGTTTATCTCTGGAGGAAATTTCACGCATTCTTCAGAATCAACTTACAGCAGATGAGTTGCGCGGTATGCTAAAAGCGCAGTTGGTCTTAACTGAGAGCGCGATAGAGACCGCTCAATCGCGTCGAGAGCGAATACTGAATTCTCTTAATGATCTAAATCTTAATGAAAACATCCCTTCATTTGAAGTAGTGATTAAATCAATTGATGCGCTCACTGTTGCTGCGATTCGAGAAATTGTGCCAACTGTTGAGCAGGTGCCCCAATATTGCGACAAAATGTTTAATATGATTGCCGAGTGGATGGTTTCCAATGGATTGCCAATCGGTACGCCGATGACAATTTATCATGATGAAAGCTATTCCACTGAGAATATCGATACAGAATGTGCCTTTTTTATCCCTGACATAGAGGTCGATAAAGTTCCGAAACCTATCACCCCGATCATGATCCGTCAAATGAAAGCCGTTCCCGAGGTTGCGACCATAGTTTTTACCGGGGACTTTCGTCAAGAGAGTGTTAGCCTGAGATCAGCCTATAGCGCTATTGTTAAATGGATAGAAGATCATGGGTATCGTATTGTTGGTGCACCCCGTGAGTTGTATCATGGCCCTCCGGAAAACGGAGAACTTACTGCTGAAATACAATTCCCTGTTGAAAAATGTGATTTGATGAAAAAAGACTAACTACCTGACAGTTTGTTGAAAAGAACGTTTGTTGGTTGAGTAGGCGATGCGTTTCGCCGTATCGAAACCAAAATCAGTTAGAAAATCTTGTTTTGTGGTTTCGATACGTCCCTCTAAAAGCATTCGGGATTACTCAACCACCTTCAGAAACAAAAGTGTCAGGTGGCTAGAAAAAAGATGGAAAATTTTATTCATAACGTCTGGATAAATTTATGAAAAATATAACGATCAAAGGTGCTCGCTTAAACAACCTGAAGAATATTGATGTATCCATTCCCAAGAATAAGCTCATCGTAGCTACGGGAGTTAGCGGATCAGGTAAATCCAGCCTTGTCTTCGATATCGTATTCGAGGAAGGTCGTCGGCAATATCTACAATCTTTGGGCGTACTGGCGCGCATTGATGATGTTGATAAATTTGAGAGCATTGCTGGTGTAGCACCGGCAATAGCTGTGCAGCAAAATATTATCCGACAGAGCAATCCCCGTTCAACAGTCGGCTCCAGGACTCAAATCCTGAACATGTTAGGGGTGCTTTATGCCAGTGAAGGTGAAATTTCCTGCGCTTCATGCGGGATACCCGTAGATGAAAATCTGACCTGCAAAGAATGCGGGTATACGGAAGAACGCCTGAGCGCAACATATTTTTCATACAATGCACCAAACGGCATGTGTATGCAATGCTCCGGGCGGGGTGGATATTTTGAGATCAACCTGGAAAAACTCATTCCTGATGATGAGACCACGCTTGGACAGGTTTTTGAGTCAGTTGGCGTAACACCTGGTTATCAACGATCCCTTTACAGGCAGTTTGGCAAGCACATGGAAATGCCGTTTTCACAAATCCCGGATGAAGTGAAGGCAGATGCTATCTACGGGCACTATGTGAACTCCAATTCTCAAAAACGCAGCTATTGTCTGAACAGAATCTTTGAGAGCCGCATTCAAAAAATGGGTGAAGACCCAAGTGGTATCTACACTATGGTCCAATGTTCTGAGTGTCATGGACATCGTATTGGTGAAGAGGCGCGGCATGTATTTTTGAGTGGGCGCCATATTGGCGAATTAGGGAAGATGACAATTGCCGAAGCGAAAGCCTTTTTTGAAGATTTATTGGCGCAAAACACATTGTCTCCGTTTGGAGAAAAACTGCTTAAAGAGATACTGCGCAAAACAAACTATTTGATTAAATCCCGCCTGGGCCATCTTTCCCTTTACCGGGAGATGTCAACGTTGAGCGGTGGAGAGGTGCAACGGCTCTTTCTTAATTACCATCTGGAATCACAGATGGACTCACTGATCTATATCCTTGACGAACCAACTGTAGGTCTGCATGAATCTGAAAAAGTCGAACTACTGAAATCAATTGTGGCGCTAAAGGAATTGGGAAACACCGTTATCGTGGTAGAGCATGATCGAAATACCATCAAAATGGCAGAGCATATTATTGATATGGGACCCAAAGCCGGTATCGAAGGTGGAGAGGTCGTCTATCAGGGTGATTTTGCTGGGTTGTTCCAATGCCAGAAATCGATAACCGGGCAGTACCTGTCAGGCAAAATCCCAATGCCAAAAAGAGCCCTTCGTCAAATCGAGGGAACGCCTTCCTTGACCCTGCGTCATGCCAAAACAAATAACCTTAAGGATGTGACCATCTCGTTTCCGTTGGGAGTTCTGATTGGGGTTGCCGGTGTCTCTGGAAGCGGAAAGAGTTCGCTGGTTTCAGATACGTTGATCCCTCTGCTGAAAAGTTGTTTTTACGATCAGTGGGGAAATACCGGAGAAACTATTGAATCTAATGACTCTGATGAGAACTTTGGTGATGTAGCCGTCATTGAAACAGTCGCAGATAAACTTGAAGGCGTAGAGCATATCTCTGGATATGCGGAGGTATCCCAGGCCCCTATTGGTAGAAATATAAATTCCAATCCAGCGTCTTATATCGGAATCTGGGATAAAATCCGCAAACTCTTTGCCCAACAACCGGTAGCTATTCAACAGGAGTTATCTGCCGGTCATTTTTCCTTCAACTCAAAAGGCGCTTGTCCCGTCTGCGGTGGCAGTGGACGTGAAGCGATCCGCTTGGCTGGTAACTTCAAGATTCACAATACGTGTCGGGAATGCAAAGGGAAAAGATATAACGATGAAGCTTTATCGGTTCAATACAAAGGTAAAAATATCTTTGATATTCTTGAAATGAGTGTGTCAGAAGCGGTTACCTTTTTTGAAGATAAGCCGGGGATTCTCTCCATCTTGAAAGTAATGGGGCGGATTGGCATGGGATATATAAAACTAGGTCAACCCACGCCTACCCTAAGCGGCGGCGAAGCGCAAAGGATAAAGCTGGCGAAGGAGATCGGTCGCCGCCGAAAAGGTAATATCCTGTACGTATTGGATGAACCCACCACAGGGTTGAGCCTGTACGATACCGCAAAACTCATTCAACTTCTGGATGAATTGGTTACCAAAGGGAACTCGGTGATTGTCATCGAGCATGACGTAGAAGTTTTGACATCCTGTGACTGGCTCTTTGAACTCGGTCCGAACGCAGGGACAGAGGGTGGGCGGATTGTTGCCGAGGGCTCCCCCCAGGAATTAAAGCATAACCCAAACTCAGTGACTGGCAGGTACCTATAGCAATGAATTTTCTCACTGTAGAAAGAGACTATTGGCCCACCCAGGAGTGGCAAACTGCGCAGCCGGAATCCGCAGGAATGGATGCGGAAAAGTTTGCAGATCTTGAGAAGATGATAAAAGCTCAATATGGGAACATCAATGGCGTTGTGATTGTGAGGAAAGGGAAGATTGTTTTTGAAAACTATTATCGTGGCTATGGGCCTGAGGATACGCATCATGTGGCATCAGTCACCAAAAGTGTCATATCTGCCCTGATTGGGATCGCCATTGATGCCGGATATATAAAAAGTGTAGATCAGAAAGTGCTGGACTTTTTCCCTGAATATGTTTCCGCGGGTAATGATATCCAGAAACGCACAATAACGATCAAGCATCTTCTGACCATGACGGCGCCTATTGCATCGAAGTCAACAAGTCAGCGGGGAAATGAAGCGCTGGACAGGCTGCGCCGACAACGTAACTGGGTGGAATATATCCTTAAGCAACTGGGGCGAAGTGGGCAGTTGGGAGAATTTCAGTATAGCACTGCTGGTGCCCACCTGCTATCCGCCATCATCACCCGTACTACGGGCATGTGCGCCCGCGAATTTGCGAATGAGCGCTTGTTCAGGCCTCTTGGGATGAAGGAAATTTCGGATCATGAGATGAAATCATTCAAATTAGAGGATGTGTTTGGAAAAAACATGACCGGATGGATCAAGGACCCGCAAGGGAATACGACTGGTGGATGGGGATTGACCCTAACGCCAAGGGATATGGCACGTTTTGGGTTTCTCTACATAAATCGCGGTATTTGGGGAAACACGCAGGTTATTTCATCAGACTGGATTAACCAGTCTCTAGCTTCCAATCCCAATAATTACGGCTATATGTGGTGGCTTAAAGAAGAAAACAATACATCAATATTTATGGCGTTGGGCTCTGGGGGGAATGCCATTTTCTGTGTCCCAAAAGAGGATATCGTTGTTGCCATTGCGTCCAAAATTATCATGAATCCCCGCGATCCTTGGCTGCTCTTTGAGCAGTTCGTTTTCCCTGGAATTAGGGATTAACAGAGATTACAATTCTTAAATATCCACCACAGACGAGAAGGTCTTCGGTGTGCTGTTATTTGGCGAACCAGTAAATTCTAAAAGAAGGTTGTCGTCTAAAGTTGTACAGGGACGCTCAGTTTCTAGACTGAGTGCTCTTTTTAACACTTTAGTGAGTCGAGGGCGGTACGCCCGAAACAGAAAACCACCGGCTATGCCGGTGGAAGCCGTTAACTTATAGAATGCGGAAATGACTCCTTTAGAATGTCAGTAGTTCAAGCCGACAAAAAGGAAGGAGTGATTTCCATGACAAAAAGTCTAGCACATACGAAATGGATGTGTAAGTATCACATCCTATTCACGCCAAAATACAGGCGGAAAATCATTTATAACCAATACAAGGCGAGCATTGTTCAGATATTGAAGGATCTATGCAAGAGGAAAGGTGTCGAGATCATCGAAGGGAATGCTCAGATCGATCATATCCATCTGTTGGTTTCGATTCCTCCAAAGCTGAGTGTCTCAAGTTTTATGGGCTATCTGAAGGGGAAGAGTGCGCTGATGATCTTTGATCGCCATGCAAATCTAAAATATAAGTATGGGAACAGACACTTTTGGTCGCGTGGCTATTATGTGAGCACGGTTGGCTTGAACGAAGCGACCATTGCGAAATATGTGAGAGAGCAAGAGAAACACGATCAGATGATAGATCGAATAAGTACGAAGGAAGCTGAAGACCCCTTTAGGGGTTAGCGAAGTAATCGTTGCGTCAGGCTTGAACGAAGAGAAAGCAGCACCTTGAGGTGCCGAAAGCAACAAGCCCTTATAGGGCTAGGTCAAGCCACCGGCTATGCCGGTGGTCTTGACTTATCTGGCTATTTTTTATTCGGGGTTTGTTGCTGTGTTATGTATTGTTAAACGAAAACACTCTAACGAAAATTGTTAGAGTGCCTTACATGATGCCTTTTTTAGAGGCGACGACGGGACTCGAACCCGTGATCAGGGTTTTGCAGACCCGTGCCTTACCAACTTGGCTACGTCGCCGGGGATTTGCTTGAGCGGGCGAAGAGATTCGAACTCTCGACCTTCTCCTTGGCAAGGAGACGTTCTACCACTGAACTACACCCGCGATTGCTACGGCCTGTTTATGCTTCGACCGAGTGCCGAGAGACAGAATCGAACTGACGACACCGCGATTTTCAGTCGCGTGCTCTACCAACTGAGCTATCTCGGCGAGAACATTCAATTGTTAAGCGAGTGGTATTCTACTAGCACTTATAGGGATTGTCAACATCAAAACCAAATTAATTAGGGCTGATTTTTAAAAAACTATACAGGATGACTGATTTCCATTCTCACTCGCGTAAGTCTTTAGAACAGTGTAAAATAAGGCTATCTGCAAAGCCTTAAAAAAATTAGGAGTAGCATTGTGAGTGATTGGTCTGGAAAATATGTTATTGGGTTAACAGGAAATATAGCCACCGGAAAAAGTGTTGTCCGTAAGATGCTTGAGCATTTGGGCGCGTATACCATTGACGCTGATGCGTTGTCGCATCGTGCAATGGCGAAGGGGGCTCCAGCTTATCAGCCAGTTGTTGATTATTTTGGTAAGTGGATATTGACAGAAAACGCAGAAATTGATCGCGTCAAATTAGGCAATCTGGTTTTTGGGGTTCCCGATGCATTGAAGGTGCTTGAAGAGATTGTGCATCCATTTGTTGGCGGCGCGATTGATATCTTGGTAAAACGCTCTGGTCAAAATGTGGTTGTTATTGAAGCGATTAAACTCCTTGAAGGTGATTTAGCAGAGAAATGCGACAGTGTCTGGGTGGCAGACGCGCCTGAAGCGGTACAGGTTTCGCGGCTAATGCAAAAACGTGGCTTAAGCGAAGAAGACGCCCGCCGCCGCACACGCTCTCAAAACTCACAAAAAGCCAAAATTGATGCCGCCGATATTGTTATTGATAATACAAGCTCTTTTGAAGATTTATGGAAGCAGGTTTCTGCTGGTTGGGAAAAGGTAACGCGCGTCGTCAGTGCTGCAGAAGAGGTTACTGTTGTTCCGGAAGCGCAGAGCGGCGATTTCATTGTACAACGTGGTCACCCGCGAGATTCGGAAGCGATTGCTGCATTAATCTCACGTTTAGGTGGCGTCCAAATGACGTCTAGCGATGTTATGGCTGCCTTTGGTGAAAAAGCATTCTTCATTTTGAAATTAAACGGGAATGTTGTTGGTTTGGCTGGTTGGCAGGTTGAAAACCTTGTCACGCGCACAACTGACCTTTACGTAACGCCCGGTGTTGATTTGGAGGGTGCCTTGAAAGTCCTGATCCCGGAGATCGAAAATGCATCTCAGGCTTTGCAAAGTGAAGCGTCCTTGCTTTTCTTGAATAAGGAACTGGCTTCTCAGGAGACGGTTTGGAAAACTCTTGGCTACGAAAAGCGCATGCCCAAGTCTCTTGGCGTTCAGGCATGGCACGATGCCGCTCAAGAAGTTCTTAGTCCCGATAAAACGCTTTACTTCAAACAGCTCCGCGTGGATCGGGTGCTGCGCCCGATATAAGTACATCCAATAGGGCTGGTATACCAGCCCTATTTTATCTCTATATAACCTCGTGACTGATTTCTTTAGCGACTTCCTCTTTTTCTTTCAACGTCTTACCTGGCTTGGTATTGTAGATATTCTGCTAGTAACGTTGATCTTCTTTCTGTTGCTCTATATCTTGCGCGACACGCAAGCTATGACGTTGTTGCGCGGGGTTATTTTTCTTGTTGTTTTTATCATTTTTTTAACGAGTTTACTTAATCTCCCCGCATTCTCGTGGTTGATTAATACAACCTTGCCCGCGTTGCTTTTGGCAATTCCTGTGATTTTTGCGCCCGAGATTCGACGCACGCTTGAGCGGATCGGTCGTGCGGGTATTGCCTTGCCATTTAGCAACACCTCCGTAGGTGAAGCAGAACTTAGTGCGATGATCGCTGCGATTATTAGTGCCTCTGCACGCCTTTCTGCGCGTCAGCATGGTGCCTTGATTATTTTGCAGCGCCTGGACAACCTTGAAGATTATATCGAGACCGGTGTGCGGATGGAGGCACGTGTGACCCCTGAAATTCTCTTGCAGATATTTTATCCCAATACACCTTTGCATGATGGGGCTGTGATCATTACCGAACTCAAAATTGCTGCCGCATCCTGTATTATGCCTCTCTCCGCGAGCGGTATCCTGGCACACTCCCCCGAACGGCAGATGGGACTTCGACATCGTGCGGCCTTGGGTATCTCGGAAGTAAGTGACTCCTTAGCTTTGGTTATTTCCGAAGAGAATGGTGATATTTCTATCGCCCAAAGCGGACGGATCATTCGTCAATTGAGTACCGAGCGGCTTGAGAATATCCTTTTTGCTTTTTATCGACCAATGGGTGAAGCGCATAGAGCCGGTTTTTTGGGGCGCTATCTCCCTTTCCTGTTCCGCAATAGAGATGAGTAATATGTTTCGCTGGCTTGGCAAGAATATCAATACTTTTTTACTCGCGTTGCTTTTGGCTATTGCTGTTTGGGTAGCGGCAGTTAACGAATCAGACCCGGATGAGGTGTTAACCTATCCTGCCCCGATCCAGCTTGAGATCGTGGGGCAGGATACAGACCTTCTTGTCACCAATACTTACTCGAAGCAGGTCGAGTTGACCCTGCGCGCGCCCCGTTCCGTTTGGGAGCAGTTGGTCGCGGATGAAGATAGCGTTCATGCAATTCTTGATCTATCTGGTTACGGAGTTGGTGAACATACGCTAACGCCCCAGATTCAGATTGGTATCCAGCCTGTGAAGGTGATCTCTTTTACGCCAGCAACACTTACGCTCAATCTGGAAGAGTTGGTGACGAAGACTTTTCCTGTTGATCTAAGTCTCACAGGAAAACTTTCCGTGGGGTATCAGGCGGGTCAAGCCAGTTATGATGCGAAAGAGATTATGGTTTTTGGTCCTAAATCACAAGTGGATCGTATTAAAATCGTGCAGGCTCAATATGATATAACAGATGTGCGTGATGGTATTGACGAAAGCCTTTCGCTGCACGCTTTAGATGAAGCTAATCAGGAGGTGGATGGGGTTAGCCTGAGCCCCGATACGATCCGCTTGCTGATCCCGGTAAGCCAGCAGGGCGGCTATCGTGATGTCGCTGTGAAGGTGATTGTAAGTGGGCAGGTGGCGAACCTGTATCGCCTGACAAATATTTCAGTTTTTCCGCCAGTTATAACAGTTTACTCGTCGGACGCTGAATTAATTGGTGAATTACCCGGCGTTGTTGAAACCGAACCGCTGAGTATTGATGGAATTAGTGAAGATATTTCAGCGCGTCTGAGTTTGATCTTGCCTGAAAATGTATTAATTGTGGGCGATCAGACCGTTTTGGTGAATGCCAGCGTAGAGGCGATTTTGGGCAGCCTGACGATCTCTGATAAAACCCTTGAGATTGTCAACCTTGACCCGAATCTGGATGCGATACTTTCATCGTTGATCGTTGATGTAATTGTTTCTGGCCCCTTGCCCGCGCTCGATTCTCTTAGCCCGACCGATTTGCGCGTTTTTGTCGATGTAAATGGACTTGGTGTCGGGACACATCAACTTACGCCTTCTGTCGAGATATTGAACGATGAAATTAAAGTTGAATCGTTATTACCTGAAAGTATCGAAGTGATCTTGAGCGAAGCCTCATTGGTGACGCCCACGTCACTTCCGTAACCAAGAGAAAACCTTATGACCAAATCTGTAGTAGCCCTTGTTGGGCGTCCGAATGTTGGAAAAAGCACCTTGTTCAACCGCCTGGCGGGAGAACGTTTAGCCATCGTGGATGATACACCCGGTACCACGCGAGATCGAATTCTGTCTGAAGCAGAATGGAGCGGCATTTATTTTGACGTGATGGACACGGGCGGAATTGACCCGACACATGGCGGCGACACTCCCCTTTCAGTTGGGTCGGCGGACTTTATCGCTGATATTAAAACCCAGGCGCAGATTGCCATTGAGCAAGCTGACGCAGTCATTTTCCTGACAGATGGCGGTACCGGCCCCACATCGCCCGACCGTGAAGTTGCCCAGATATTACGGCGTAGCCAAAAAAAGCTCGAAGATGGCACACTTTGGCCCCCCATCTACTTGGTGGTAAATAAATGCGATACACAAGAACGTCGCGCTGCTGTAGCAGAATTCTACGAGTTGGGACTAGGTGATCCGCTGCCGATCTCAGCCATTCACGGTGCCAATGTGGGCGATATGCTGGATATGGTTGTAGGGGGGTTCCCTGATAGAGAAACCGAAGCGGACGATTCTGTCAAAATCGCCATCGTCGGAAAACCGAATGCAGGGAAATCTAGCTTGCTGAATAAACTGGTGGGCGAAGAACGCTCCATTGTTAGCCCGATTGCGGGAACGACGCGCGACGCAGTTGATACGCAATTTGAGTTTGACGGGATTCCACTAACCTTGATTGATACCGCTGGCATCCGGCGTCGTGGAAAGATTGATCCGGGTGTGGAACGCTTCAGCGTTGTGCGTGCCCACAAGGCTATTGAGCGGGCTGATGTAGCACTGTTGATGATCGATGCAGAAGCTGGTATTACTGCGCAGGACTTACACATCGCTGGCTATATTCTTGATGCCTGGAAAAGCACGGTTGTCCTTGTGAATAAATGGGATGCGATTCAAAAAGACTCGTATACGATGAATTACTATACAGAGAAAATTCTGAAAGAATTAAATTTCATGCCTTACGTGCCCTTGCTGTTTATCTCCGCAAAAACAGGGCAACGCTTGGAGAGAGTTTTACCGCTGGCATTGGAAGTGCAAGAAGCGCGTTTGCAGCGCATCCCGACTTCGAAGCTCAATAATATTTTACGCGAAGCCCTGGACGCTCATCCTGCACTATCACAGGCGGGTAAACAGTTGAAAATCTATTACGCTACACAGGTGCGTTCTGATCCCCCAACATTTTTGGTCTATGTCAATGACCCCAAACTGATGCACTTCTCCTATCGGCGTTTTCTTGAGAATCGCATACGGGAAGCCTTTGCTTTCCCTGGCACGCCGATCCGAATTGTATTAAAGGGAAAAGAGAAGAGGAATTAGGCGCGTGAAGCCCAGTTTTCGGTTAGGATTGACCACTCATCCAATGAGAGTGTCTCTGCGCGGCGGCGTGGATCGATATTGGACTTGGTGAGCAGATATTCAGTTTCTGGTGCGGTAATATGCAGCCCTGCGGATAATGAGTTTCGCAGGGTTTTTCTTTTCTGGCCGAAGCCTGCTTTGGCCAGCTTGAAAAAATCATCCAGCAGGGCGGCGGGGATGCGCGGTTCATCGTGGAGTTCGATGCGGATGACGGCGGAATCCACTTTAGGGGGCGGATAGAATGCACCGGCAGGGATTTTTCCTGCGATTTCCGGTTGTCCGAAAACGTGTACGCTTAGCGCTAAAAGACTTAGTTTTCCCTTTGATGCGCAGATGCGTTCAGCGACTTCTTTTTGAATGGTCAGCACCATTCGGCTGGGGCGAGGGTTATTTTCAAGCAGGTGGCGTAAGATTGCGGATGTGATGTAGTAGGGAATATTCGCAACAACCAGATAGCTTGATGAGCTGATGATCTCAGATGGGGCGATATCCAGAATGTCGGCTTCGATGATTTTTGTGTTCGTATAATCAGCAAGAGATGCATGTAGTGCGGGAATGATCTTTTTGTCGATCTCAACGGCAATGACTTCTTTTGCGCTTGCCGCAAGGTGACGTGTCAGACTACCTAGACCGGGCCCGATCTCAAGAACAGTATCGCTCTCGTTGACTTCTGCGATTCGGACAATCTTTTCTAAAATAGCAGGGTCTTGCAGGAAGTTTTGTCCCAGTTTTTTACTGGGGCGCAGACCGTGTTCACGGAGTAGGGTGGCGGTGTCGAGGGGAGGAGGGGATGATTTGGGCATGGTTTCCTATTCACAGAAGGATTTAGCGGGATTATCTTGACTGGAGGCAGGTGCTTGGGTATCGGAAGCAAGCCAACTTCCTTGAGAGAAGGCGATCACGTAGTTGCGGATGAGATTGAAGTCTACATCCAAAACAGAAGTGTAGCCAAGCTCGGGATCGTTGACGCGTGTCAATGAAAAGATGTCGTCAGGGTAGCTCATGAAGGCAATATCAGCACCATTAATATTTGTGAGTAAGCAGGAAAGTTGACTGATCTCCGCCGGGCTCAGGTCGGTTTGGACATTATCTTCAAAGGCTTGGATAAGCTCTGGAATATTCCCAACGACGCTTGGGCTGAGCAACTCGTCGTATAGACCACAGAGTATCTGGTTTTGGGCGCTGCCACGATCAAAGTCCCCGTAAGGGCGCAGGCGGGCAAGTTGCAGGGCTTGCGCACCATTTAGATGATGCGTGCCTGAGTAGAAGAGTAAGTCTTTACGGTCTGGCTGGTTTTCTTTGCGCCCGTCAACGGTTTTGTCGAGGGTAACCGTAACGCCGCCAACGGCGTTCACAATATTAACAAAGGTGCGCATATTCACTGCAACATAATGGTCGGGCAGTGCGCCGAAATTATGGTTTAGTGTGCGTGCCAGCAAACCGGGACCGAGGTCTGCACCGTCGTAATAGCCGAAGCCGGGATTGCCGTATAAGTAGGCTTGGTTGATCTTTCCGTGCGTGATGCCGTAATGTTCTGAGATGCCGGGGATTTCGACGTAGAGATCACGTGGAAAAGACATGACGGTGATCCGCGGCGTTACAAAATCCACGCGTACGAGGCGGATTACGTCTGCAAGCCCATAAAGATAGCTGTCGATGCGTTGATCGGAGCCAATCGCGAGGATGGTCATTACTGAGGGCCCACCGCAGATGGCGCTCGCTGGCACGGCAGTGGCTGGCTCTGGCGTCCCTGTGGACGGGTGGCCGGGCTGTAGACCGTTTTTTGGTATGGGCGTATAGGTGGGTGGAAATGTCGCTGCTGGTACATAGGTGTTTGTGGGGAATGCTTGTAGGGCTGGCCCTAGCGGTTGTTGCCAAATCTCGATGACTGTGCTGAGAATAAGCACGCAAAAAACGAGAATACCGATGCTCAAGAAAAAGAGAATGACTTTCTGTGCTTTGCTCATGATGGATGCTTACCTTACTCCAAGACCCAAATGGTATTGGCTGGCACAGGTGGCAGGAAGTAGAGAGTCACCCACTGGCTCCAGCCTTGATAATTTGCATCGCTATATCCGAGGTCGATCCAGTCTTTGTCTGGAAAACCACCGCCAATATCCTCAATGGTGCCAAAGCCATATCCAGGGACATAAACAGCTTGTCCCTGCATTGCGTCGTACCAAGCCCGCGTCACACCGATCACGCCTTGTTGCACAGTTGCTCCGCTGGCTGCTTTCGGGTAGCACTCATCCGTTCCGGAGCGGCAGGGCGAGTAGGATGTTGCGTAAACCTGAATGGCGCGCCAATATTCGATCTTGCGCCCGTCTACGGTGGTTGTTTTGAGCACATATTGTGTCCCGTAGGCGACAATCTGCGTGCTGGGTTCGCGCACCGTGCGTTCGCCTTCAACGATGCGGGCAACTTCTTCCCCGTCTTCGTAGCGAACGCGTGTGCGGCTGACGATCAGCCCTGTTTTGCCATCTTCGAGAATTTTCTTTTCGTCGACGGCTAAATCGTTTGATGGGACATATTCAATCTCAAAGGGGATTTCTGTTTGCTGAAGTTCGACTTTTTCGACAATATGAACGATGTGGATCTGCCCGTCAGCGGGCAGCGGATCGCTCGGGGCTGGTTGGCTTGTATCCAGCCCAACCAGCGGGATGCCTGCTCCGGTTAATGCTTCGCCTACGGTCTGCGCCGATGAGCGGATCGGCAGCACCTGCCCATCCACGCGGATGGCAAGTTGACGTGATGGGGTGTAGGTAACTTTCAGTTGGTCAGTTACAGGCGTCTCGGCGGGCGGATCGAGGTAATCTGCTGTATGGAGTTGGATGCCAAATTCGCTTAATGCTTCCCCAATCGTCCACGCGGACGAGATCAATTCCTGCTCACCATCGGGTGTGATCAGCGTCATCGTCATCGCACGCCGAATTTGGAGCGTACAGGTATCACAGCTAAGTGCGGTGTTGGCTTCCGCGACTTCTCCGTTGACAAAAAGGGTGTCGAGCGAACCGAGCGATAACCCCGCCTCCGCCAAAATTTGCGTAGGGACGCGTGCTTCGGTGGCCTGCGTGATATGCGTTTCGCCGTCGAAAATGTCGATTGTTGGGAGGGTGGGTTGGGGTTGGCAGGCCGCGATAAGAAAAAGGAGTGCCAGCCAGAGAATGCGTTTCATACGCTTATTTTATCGCATTCTTGATTTTAAGCTCGCCAGCTTCTTAAGCTGTGATAAATTCTGTTGCAAAGAAGTTGAGCGCATAATAGTGTTTTTCGCAATAGTAACGCAGGCTTCCTCTACCCAAAACCATCACTCTCTGATACACTACAGCCCGTTGTTGGAATACTGACAGCCTCGGCCACTCATGCCGAGGTTTTTGTGTGTTATTGTTAGAGTATCATTGTGCTCTGTGTAGGAAATAAAGGTAAAGATGAAAACTGAACGAACTGATCTTCGCAATATCGCCATTATCGCCCATGTCGATCATGGTAAGACCACCCTCGTTGATGGATTGCTCCGTCAGGCGCACACTTTCCGCGAGAACCAGCGCGTCGCTGAACGCGTGATGGATTCGAACGATCTCGAGCGCGAGCGCGGCATCACGATTCTCTCCAAAAGCACCGCGATCACCATCTATGATGAAGAGACTCAACAGGACGTCAAGATCAATATTGTCGACACCCCCGGTCATGCTGATTTTGGTGGCGAAGTTGAGCGTGTGCTCAATATGGTCGATGGCGTGTTGCTGCTCGTCGATGCAGCTGAAGGTCCCATGCCGCAGACCCGTTTTGTGCTCAAAAAAGCCCTTAACCTTGGGCATCAGGCTGTTGTCGTCATCAACAAAGTCGACCGCAAGGATGCCGATGTTGAGCGCGTTCTGAATGAAACCTTTGACCTTTTTATCGAATTAGGCGCGACGGATGAGCAAGCCGATTTCACCGTCGTATACGCTAAAGCAACATCCGCGCAAGCAGGATTTTCGGTTGACCTTAGCCCGAACTTGCAACCGCTATTTGAGACCATTCTGCGCCAAATCCCTGCTCCCGTTGTGGACGAAATCGCCCCCTTACAAATGCTCGTGACCACGCTTGGTTATGACGAATATCGTGGTGTGACGGCTGTCGGGCGTGTTTTCGCAGGCAAGATCAAAGCCGGTCAGAAACTCGCCCGCCTGACAGCGGATGGTGAGAATCTGCCCGAGAGTGCACGTTATTTGTACACGCACGAGGGGTTGGGTAAAGTTGAAGTAGAGGAAGCACGTGCGGGCGAGATCGTCGCGCTGGCTGGCCTGGAAGGGATCGCAATCGGCGAAACCCTTGCTGACCCAGAATTCCCGCGTGCGCTGCCGACCATCCGCGTTGAAAAACCGACTGTGCGTATGACCTTTGGTGTCAACACATCACCCTTTGCTGGACGCGAGGGTAAGTGGAGCACATCCCGAAAAATCCGTGAGCGTCTTTTTGAAGAGTTGCGTACCAATGTTGCTTTGCGCGTTGAAGAAACGGATAGCGCCGAACGTTTTTCGGTCTCCGGACGTGGCGAGCTGCATCTCGCGATCCTGATCGAAACGATGCGTCGTGAAGGCTATGAGTTGGAAGTTTCGCGCCCTGAGGTGATCTATCGAGAATCTGATAAAGGTGAAAAGCTTGAGCCTTTTGAAGTGGTCTATATCGAGAGCAGCCCCGATACCATCGGGACAGCGATCGAAATGCTTGGGCGTCGACGTGGACGCATGACCGAAATGCACGATGGCGGTGATGGCAATACGCGTGTGACTTATATTGTCCCGACGCGTGGTTTGCTCGGTTTTCGTTACCAATTCCTGACCGCCACACGCGGTACGGGTATTATGAATACCCAGTTCCACGGCTACGAAAAGATGGCTGGCCCGATGGAAACCCGCCAGACCGGTTCTTTGGTTGCGTGGGAAGCGGGTACGACCACTGCTTACGCCATCAAAAATGGTGAAGATCGCGGCACATTCTTTATTGGCGCCGGAGTGGAAGTGTACGAAGGCATGGTTGTCGGCGAACGCGTCAAAGCCGAAGATTTGGATCTGAACGTCTGCAAGAAGAAACATCTCACCAATATGCGTTCTTCCGGCGCAGACATGGAAGTCCGCCTGACACCGCCACGCACGATGAGCTTGGACGAGTGCATTGAATATCTTTCCGATGACGAGTTGCTCGAAGTGACCCCCGAATCGATCCGCATTCGCAAACGTATCTTAGATAGTACCAAACGTGGACGCGAAGCAAAGCGTGCTCGCGAAGCAGTGAAATAAATCAAAGGGCCGTGCTAATCAGCACGGCCCTTTTTAGTCTTATGGGCATTTAGGGGCCGAGATCGTAACCATTGATGATGTGCCAAAGTTGTTGTACGCAGCAACGCCGTACTCAGACGATTTCATGGCGATGGCATCAAAAGTTGTTCCGCTGGTATTCGCGTTGAGATTCTTCTCTTCGACACCATTGACATAAACCTTATATCCGGTTGCGCTATCAACGCTATTCCAGGTGATCTTGTCTGTTTTGCCTTGAAGCAGCTTTTGGCCGTTAAACTCGACGATCTGACAGGTAGCGCTTGCCTGAACATTGCCGGGGGCGGGTGGCCCAAGGATAACGATTGCGAACGTGGGCGTGGCGGTTGGGCTCGCTTCTGTGGGGGATTCTTCTACGACGGGTGGCGCGGGTGGCGCGAGTTCCGGTAAACTGCTTGTGTCGCCGGTGACGGTTGCGTATTCGTCCCATAACCAGCAAGTTTTATTATCTGGGGTTTTGATGATCCAATAATTTGAGCTACCGTCAGAATACTTCCCTACGATCTGTTCGTTGGCACCGGGCTGGAAGACCAGCACTAGCGGATAAGCAACATCAGGACCGGTGCGGCAATTCGTTGCAATGCTAACGCTAACAAGCGGTACGCTCGATGTGGGCGCCCCTGTGGCTGTGGCGGTGCTTTCAGTTGTGGGCACGACCGTTTCAGTAGGGACGGGAGTTTCAGTAGGGGCGGCGGCTTGGGTTTCTGCGATCATGGTTTGAGCAATCTCTTCGGCACTTTGACTGCCATTTGCTGAAGGGAAGCTGCAGGAAGCTAGTGTAAGGGAAAGTAAAATAAGGGCCAAGTGTTTCTTCATTAAGTTTTATTCTCCTTTATTAAATCTGATAAACATATAAACTAAGCAAACTTTACCCGATTTGTATGTTTTTTCCATCCCCCGTTTGGTTCTAAAAAAAGAAAGTCCACAAAATCTTTTTAGATTTTGTGGACTTGATTATGGAAATAATAAATTTAGTCACAGGCGACGGTGAATTTTGCTTATGTAGACCTGTCCAGATTATTGTCGAGATGGGACTTTTTTGTTATGGGAAGCTTGGCGCTGAGATCGTTAAGATGAATTTGTTTATCCGTCGCAAGATACCGAAAAGGTTATTCGGTTGGATGCGCCAATTTGGTTATAGGCTTCAATTGCATAGGACACATTTACGCCTGAGTCCACAGCGTAATCGTCTGTGTAGGCGACTGTGTTCGGGGCGAGATTGGCGATTTCTGTGCCATTGCGATAGAGTTTATAGCCCGCCTCGTCGACAGCTTTGTCCGTCCACTCGATGGTCACGTTGAGATTATTGTTGCTGCCATTCCATGAGCAATAGAAATTGTAGGTTTTCAGGCTAGGGCCAGTTGGCAGCTTTGGTGGCGTGGTCGGAGTAACCGGAGTCGGCGAAAGCGTCGGAACGGGCGTCACCGTTGGTAGAGGCGGCGTAGGCGTATTTGCCGGCGCACGCGTCTCGGTGGGGATGGTGGGGATGGTGGGGAGCTGCGCAACGGCAGTCAGCGTTTGGGCGGCAAGCGTCCCCGCCTGTTCCTCGAGACTGAGTGTGTCGTTGTTCGCAGTGGGCATATTGCAGGCCGTCAAGATGACCAACAAAAAGATAAATAGGAATGCAATGTGTTTTTTCATAATTTATGGACAGACTACTTGAAGGCTTTCTTTCGCTGATTCTCCTGTTGCATTATAAGATGATAAAGCGAAGTTCATCGCTTGGTTGGGAACGAAGATCACAGAGACCGTTTGTTGCTGTTGGTTGTAAGCAAGGATATGTGTATGGACACCGTCCTGATACAGATTGAACCCCTCTTCGTTGCTGGAGTTATCCGTCCAGGTGAATGTTACATCCATTGTAGCGCCGCAAACTTTATTAATCACGACAAAATTGGACGGAGCGACCGGGATGGTGGGCGTGGGTGTTGCAGGAACGGCATATTCCTGAAGATTGGCTGTGTTACCGTCAACACTTGCGTAGTAGCCCCAAAGCCAGCAGTTGCCGATCCCATTTGGGTTTTTGATGATCCAGTAGCTGCTGGCGGTATGCTTACCGACCACTTCCGCCTTTTCGCCGACCATCAGGGCACCGATATAGTCGTAAACCTTGCCCGGGCCTGTACGGCAGTTTGTATTCACACTGACGCTAGCGAACGGAATCGTCGGCGTTGCAGTGAAGGCTGGTGTTGATGTAAAGGTTGGTGGCGGAGTTAGGGTTGGCGTTTCGGTGTTGATTGGCGTTGCCAGTATCGCGCCACTGGCGCGCAAAGTTTCTTCTACAGAGGTAGCTATTCCGTTGTTCAGGGTGAGTGGTGTTTGTGTTGCTGGCGTAGAGTTCCCAATATTGCATGCCAGAATGAAAAGAAGACTTGCGCTGATGATTAAAAAGATTTTGCGGCGTTGCATACCCTTCTCCTTTGATGGGTGCTAAGATGTATTTTGAGCACCTTCTCTATTCTGGCATAGTGTGCTTGGAATTGCAAATATACTTTCCTCCCTTTGTGCTGACGTAATCGTTCTGGATGTCATGCAGGGCGAGAAAGTCGGCGAGAGTGAGCAGGAGAACCAGTAGATTGAGCAGCAACATGGACTTAAGCAATATGCCACGCTCTTTCATCTTATGCCTCTTTTTCTTCGACTTTTTCGATGACCATGGTGCCATGTGCGACGAGGGCGGCAATTGCGCCGAGGGCTGCCAGTTGGGGAGCGACCAGTGTTCCCAAAATGCCAACGGTCATGGGGATGTCGATCAGAGCGCGCCCTTCTTCGTTTTTGATGATGATGCGCCGAATATTGCCTTCGTGCAGTAACTCTTTTACTTTGGCAACCAGTTTGTCGCCGTTGAATTCAAATTCTTCGGTACGGGTATATTCTTCAGACATGGGTTTTCTCCTTTTGGGTAGATGAGACTTCCGAAGTTTTTAAAACTTCGGAAGTCTGCGATGGTTAACGGTTAGACGTCAAATGCCCAGCGCCCGGCACGGATTAACGGAAGCACGCTTCCATCTGGGGCGATACCGTCGATATCCACTTTGTCTGAGCCGATCATAAAGTCTACGTGGATGAGACTATCGTTCACGCCAGCAGCCTCCAATTCATCCGCGTTCATTTCTGTCCCGCCCTGAATATTATCGCGGTAGGCGCTGCCGAGCGCAAGGTGGCAGGCGGCGTTTTCATCATAGAGCGTGTTGAAGAAGATCAAGCCGGATTCGGAGATGGGGGAGAAGTGCGGCACGAGCGCGACCTCGCCGAGATAGGATGCCGTCTCGTCGGTTTCGATCATTTTGCGCAGGGCGTCTTCTCCTTTTTCGGCTTTGAAGTCAACGACTTTGCCATCTTTGAACGTTAGGCTGAAGTTTCCGATCAGGTTGCCGTAGTAATTGAGCGGTTTCGTGGCAGAAACGATGCCGTTGACCTTGTATTTATGCGGCATACAAAAAACTTCTTCGGTGGGGATATTGGCGGTAAAGTCGACCCCGCCGAGGGTTTTACTGCTGCCGCCTTTCCAGAGGTGGTTTTCGGGCATACCAACAGTTAGATCGGTGCCGGGACCACGGAAATGCAAGCTTGAAAATTGTTTCTCGGTCAGGAATTGATGGCGTTTCTCCAGATCATCGAGATGGGCGCGCCATATCGCAACGGGATCGTCATTATCGAGGCGGCAAAGACCGAAAAGGACTTCCCAGAGTCTTTCCTCGGCAGCTTCCGCGCTTAGTTTAGGGAAGACTTTGGCTGCCCATTTAGGTGTTGGCGGACAGACTACCAACCACTGTACCCCGCCGTTCGAAATGTATTCGGAAGCCGGTTTGAAGTGTTTGGCACGCGCCTTCAAGGATGTTGCCACCAGTTCCGGGTCATAGGGTTTGAGCAGGTCGGGATCGGTGCCAGTGACCGAGAGATAGGCATCGCCGCGTTTTGCATCCTGAAGCACACCCTCAAAATACCAGGCAGTGACCTCTTCAAATGAATCACGCGGTGCGTGTTCAAAACGGATCTTGGTCAATTCTTCGTCCGCCCAGGAGACATTCACCAGTGGTGCCCCGTTCTGGTAGGCTTTCTTGGTCACGGCGCGTACGAGTGGCGCGGTGTTCATCTCTGCCGCGATAAAGAGACGTTGGCCGGGTTGCAAGTTTAGGCCAACTTTTACGATTAGTTCTGCATACTTTTCGAGCATCTTGTCGAATTTTTCCATTTTTACCTCTTTGAATGGTTTACACATTTGTGTTCTTATTTTACAGCGATTACTTTCCCGCCGGTCATTTTTTTAAGTTGATTTGCGTCCATTTCAAAGATTGCGTTCGGCGTTCCGGCGGCGGCCCAAATTTTTTCATACTGAAGCAAATCTTCGTCCACGTATGTTTCGATGGGATGCAGATGTCCAATCGGAGGGATTCCGCCGATGGCGTATCCGGTTCGCTCGCGGACAAAAGCTGGGTCGGCGCGCCCGATCTTCTCTTCGGCATGAACTTTCATCCGTTTAACGTCGACCTGATTCGCGCCACTGGTCAAGATCAGGATCGCCTTCCCGCTGCTTTTCCCCTGAAAGATCAACGATTTGGCGATTTGTCCAACCTTGCAGCCGACACGCTCGGCTGCTTCAAGAGCGGTACGTGTGCTCTCATTGGATTCGATCACTTTATAGTCATAGCCAAGTTGTTTGAGTGCATCCTGAACTTTTTGCGCCGATGAACTAAGGGACATTTTTCCTCCGTATGATAATGCGAAATGTTAATACTGCTATAGTATAGTTTGTTGAAAAGGAGATCAATAATGAAAATAGACCGCGATTCACTTGAAGTTCTTCATCAGGAAGATAATGCTCGTTTTGTGATTTTTGTTGACGAACATACCGCCGTTTTAGATTACCGTTTGCACGAGAAGACGATCACGTTCACGCATACCGGCGTGCCATCCGCGTTGGAAGGGAATGGTATTGGTAGTCTCATTGTCCGTGCCGGGCTGGATTACGCCCGCGAGCAGAATTACAAGGTCGTGCCGCTTTGCTCCTTTGTGGATGCTTATATGAGCCGCAAGCCTGAGTATGCCGATTTGAGAGCCTAAGAAGAAACATACAGATAATAAAATGCGCCTGCATTTTGCAGGCGCATTTTATTTAAGCGATTTCAATATAGTCGTCTGTAATATTTTCCGCAGTCGGCAATTGCAGGGCCGCGAGCAGTTCAGATGCCATCTCCGCTTTGCGTTTTGCGTCGGTGCGACTCCAGGTGCGCGTCTTGATCTCTACAAAGTTACCCAGATCGGGTTTGTCGAACTGATCGAAGTTGATGTAGAACTCCGTTCCCTGGAATTTGACGAGCCAGCGTAGGCGTTCCTTCTGGAGATTCTTTTCGTCTTTCGGCTTGAAGTATTCGCGGTAGAAGCGCAGCGAGTTATTGGCCGGAGCCAGATAGCGGCTGCGTGAGAGCAGAACGTCGTTCTCAAACTCTTGCTTGCTGGCTTGGCCAATCAATGTCAGACGGGCACGGACGCCGGTAATCTCGCCACTTTCATTAACAAATTCATCTTCGCGATAGCGCAAGCGCCCTTGTTTGGGATCTTCAAAAGAGAAGTAGACGTCATACTCGCGGTAGTGGCGCTTTTGGACGATCTCTATACCTGCGCCTGCTGCCGTCAACGCCGCCTGGACGTCAACCTGCTCGGTGACCTTGGTTTTCATTTGCACCTCGAAGGATTCTTCCTCTATCGAGCCGCCCAGAGCGACTAATTTCGACAAGAGCGATTGCTCGCGCTCGATCAGGAAGTCGTCAATCTTTTCGGCGTAGGCCTGCGCTTCTGCCATGAGCGTTTTTTCATCGAGGGTTAGCAGTTCGCGTTCGCGCATCACGAAGGCGCCGTTAATCATGACGTCGGTCACATCGGTCGCTTTCGCAGCATAGACCAATTGGACGTAGGCGTTATTCGGGTCACGGCGGAAACGGGGCGCGTTATGGGTCTGGAAGATGTCTACAAGGATCAGGTCGGCACGTTTGCCCGGTTCCAGCGACCCGGTCAAATCGCCGATGTGAAGGGCTTGCGCTCCGAGCCGAGTCGCCATTGTTAGTGCGGTAGCAGCTGGAACGGCGGTCGGGTCGCCGCTAAATCCCTTTGCGATAAAGGCCGCCAGACGGACTTCTTCAAACATATCCATATCGTTGTTGGATGCTGGCCCATCCGTGCCGATGCCGACACTTACGCCATGATCGATCAACTGCTGAACAGGCGCGACGCCCGACGCGAGTTTCATGTTGGACGAGGGGTTGTGTGCAACACCGGAGCCGACATTTGCCAGCGTGCGGATTTCGCCTGTGTCGATGTGGACGCAGTGCGCTGCCAGCACTTTGGCGTCGAAGATGTTTTGCTTTTTGATATAGGGAATGACAGGAATGCCCTCCGCCTCGCGCATGTTTTCGACTTCAAAAGCAGTCTCAGAGAGATGCGTGTGAATGGGCACATCATATTCGATGGCGAGGGCGGCGCAGGCTTGCAGGATTTCGGGCGTGCAGGTGTAGGGCGCGTGTGGAGCAACGCCTGGTACGATCAGATGATGACCTTTCCAGCGTTCGATGAAGGTGCGTGTGTAAGCGAGAGCATCTTCATATGAGGCGGAATCAGGCGTGGGGAATTTCATCACAGATTGGGCGCAGAGTGCACGCATACCGGCTTCGGCAGTCACTTCGGCAACGTCGTCTTCAAAGTAGTACATGTCTGCGAAGCTGGTCACGCCGCTGCGGATCAGTTCCGCGCAAGCGAGTTTGGTGCCCAGGCGAACGAACTCAGGGGTGACGAATTCACGTTCAACAGGCATCATGTAGCCCATGAGCCAGACATCCAGCCGCAGGTCGTCAGCGAGACCGCGCAAAAGCGTCATCGGAACATGGGTATGTGCGTTGATCAAACCGGGCATCAGGATTTTGCCGCCGCAGTCGATCACTTCATCTGCTTCGTAGCTGGCTAAAAGGTCTGCTTCAAAGCCGACGGCGACGATGCTGTCGTTAGTAACGACGATGCCACCACGATCAAATTGTTCCATCTCTTTATTCATGGTTAAAACGATGGCGTTCTTGAAAATGGTATCTGCTTTTTTCATTAAAACTCCGTTTTCTAGGGAGGATAGGGGTTAAATAAGTCCACAATTCTACCATGCACAGATTGCGCTTGACGACCATCAAATTAATCGCTAGAATCACTGCGTATCAACTAATTTGACTTTCAAAGGAAGAAAATGAACGACGAATCTGTCCCTAGTCCCCGTGGGCGCTCACGGCGTCCACGCACATTTACATAACCCCCTAAGGGCAGATTTTTCTTTTTAATCACCGCTCTGGGGGAAACTGAGAGGTGCCTCATGATAATTAATCCTGAAGAACTGTTGGCGCAATTGCAGGGCGCGCTTGAACAAGACGATTACGATTCCGCGATTCAGATGATCGAAGCCTTACGCGGACCAGACCAGGCTGCGCTATTTTCCGAGTTGGAAGATGACGAGCAGGTCGACCTCCTCCCGAAACTTGATTTCGCTACTTCAGCGGATATCCTCGAGGAGATGGATGATACCGAAGCCGCGAAATTAGCTGGTTCTCTGTCCCTTGAGATGATTACCAGTATCGTCGAGGAGATGGAGCCAGACGAAGCTGCCGACCTTCTGGGCGATCTCTCGCCTGAGCAGGCGCACGATCTGCTCGAACGCCTCGATGACGAAGAAGAGTTCCTCCCGCTCTTGCTCCACCCGGATGAGACCGCCGGCGGTTTGATGACATCGGAGTTCATCGCGCTGCGCCCGCTGATGACCGCGCAAGACACTGTTGAGGCCTTACGCCGCTGGAGTCCGGATGCCGATGAAATCTATTATCTCTTTGTGGTTGACGAACACAAAAAGTTATGTGGAGTGGTCAATCTGCGCTCTCTGATTCTTGCAGAGCCTGCGACACTTATTAAAAATATTATGGATACCGATGTGATCTCGGTCTCTGTTGATGTCGATCAGGAAGAGTGCGCGCGCACAATGGCGCATTACGATCTGGCCGCGATCCCCGTTGTGGACGAGAACGGTCTGATCATGGGGGTGATTACGCACGATGACATCGTCGATGTTCTCGATGAAGAAGCTACCGAAGATATTTACCGTCTCTCCAACGTCTCCGATAGCGACCTTGACCCCGATAGTTCGGTTTGGGAACAGATCAAGGGGCGTTTACCCTGGCTCTATCTCAATACGATCACGGCTCTCTTTGGTGCGTGGGTGATCGGTAACTATGAAGACGTAATTGCGCAGGCGGCAGTCTTGGCGCTCTTCCAATCTGTTGTGGCCGGACAGGGCGGGAATACCGCCAGCCAAAATGTCGCTATGGCAGTACGCACGCTGGCTCTGGAAAAAATATCATCGCGTTCACAACGACGTATTATCATTCGTCAGCTTTATATGGGGCTTCTGTTGGGGTTGGCGGTTGGCTCGGTTGTTGCTGTCGGAGTCTATTTATGGCGCGGTAATTTTTATCTGAGCCTGGTTTTGGGCTTGGCGCTGGTTGGGAACTTGATCTTGGGATCGTTGGTAGGAGTTGTCGTTCCTTTAGGCTTGGAAAAGATCGGTATTGACCCCGCGCTTGCCTCCTCGGTATTGGTCACTGCCGCCACAGACAGCATGGGCTTTTTTATCTTCTTGAGCCTGGCGGCGCATTTTTTGCAGCAAATTCGTTGAACGCAAGGTTTATCTATAAAAAAACTTCTCGAAACCGAGAAGTTTTTTTGTTTACCAGTCACACATTTCGGTGGTACTAACCCCCGCATTTTTGCCGATGCGTTTATACATCGTCACGTTTGTGAAGGGTTCACCCAAAATCCCGTCGTGGATCGCCCAGGAGCGTAAACGGATGCTCGTTTTCGCTTCCGCTTGCCGGAAAACAGAACTGCCGTCTAATTGAGATGTGATGCCCGATTCGCTCGTGAATTCGGCTTGAATCCGTTCCATTAGCTTTCTGCCGACCTGATAGGCAAAGCCGTAACGCTCGAAAATGATGGCGTTATGGTAATAGAGCGGTTCGACAAAGTACATATCATGCCCGAGGCTTTCGACGAAACGTTCAAAGGCTTCGGTCGCAGATGTTAATAGCCCAAGTCCACTGCGAATTTGTCCCGGAGCCAAGCCAAATTGGAGGGCGCCCCGCTCCGCTTCGATGTTGCGACGGAAGGTGCCGAATCTGGTCGCTTCCCCGTTGGGCATGATATCCACATCAAAGCGCGGAGAAGCGGGATCATTTAAAATGTAGAGCAAAATGTGGATTTGCCCATTCATTGTATCGGTGAGATGCCCATAAAGAATGGGGTCGCGGGCTCCGGTCTGATGGTACAGGGAAAGCTCAACGCTGGTGCTGCCTGGCATGCATTTCAGTTGTATGAGTGAACGCCCCTGAATGTCGGTCAGGTAGGGGCTGAGCTTGAAACGTTCGAGTAACTCAGCGGGGATCACACGCCGATAAATCTCCCGTTTTTCATGCTCGGGGAGCAGGTTGATGCTGCCAATGGTGGATGCGGCCATGATTTACTCCCGCTCTCGCATTTGTCGTTTCATATCGCGCTCAACGTCACGTGCGGCGATGGCATGACGCTTGTCGTGCAGCTTTTTGCCGCGCGCGAGCGCAATCTCAATTTTGGCACGCCCACCTTTGAGATAGACCTTGGTGGGGATAATGGTGAGCCCTTTTTGACGAGCGACATCGCGCATCTTGCGGATCTCGCGTTTATGCAGTAAAAGCTGGCGTGGACGGCGCGGTTCGTGGTTGAAGCGGTTGGCTTCGGCGTAAGGCGCGATATATGCTTCCATCAGCCAGGCTTCACGTTCATCCACGCGAATGTAGGCTTCTTTTATGCTCATTTGACCTGCGCGAATTGATTTGATCTCGGAGCCTTTTAGGGCGATGCCGGCTTCAAATTCTTCGAGCAGAAAGTATTCGAATTTCGCTTTGCGATTGGTGGCTACAACTTTTATATTCACATTGCGATTGTAACATGGAGCGTCTTTTTGGACGAGTTCTGGCACCTTTTGCGAGAAGGTCGCCGCGCGGTTATAATTCGCAAAGCAAATCAGGAAGGTAGGTTTTTTGATGAAGGAAATTGCTGTCGCCCTGGGCGGTGGGGGCTCCAAAGGAAATGCCCACATCGGTGTTCTGCGGCGTTTGGAAAAAGAAGGTTATCAGATCGCGGCTGTGGCTGGAACAAGCTTTGGCGGTCTGGTTGGTGCGTTGTATGCGTCTGGCTACTCGCCAGATGAGATAGAAACTCTTTTTACAGAGATTGACCAGAGTAAACTTTATGAGTTGGGGTTGCACGCCCAGCCGGGGTTGTTGGGACTCGGAAAGGTAGGCTTGTGGCTTGACGATCTGCTTGGTGAGAAGACCTTTGCTGAAACGCGCATTCCTTGTGCGTTGACTGCCGCTGACCTTGGGTGTAGTTGTGAGGTCATCTTGTCTTCTGGTTCGTTAAAAGAGGCCATTCTGGCGACTATCGCCGTGCCGGGCGTGTTTCCACCATATACATTGAACGGGCATCATTTAGTGGATGGCGGTGTGCTTAACCCTGTGCCGGTTTCAGTCGCACGAGAGATCGCGCCAAAGCTGCCTGTTGTCGCCGTCTCTCTTTCTTCGCCCTTGATGCCAAGTGCGCACCATTTGCCGGTTTCTCTACCTTCGGTAATCCCTGAAGCATTGATTAGGCGGCTGACACGTTTGAATATCTCTCAAGCCTTAAACGTCTTTTTGCAGTCTGTTGATATGAGTAATCAGGCTGTGACCGAGTTACGTCTAAAAAGTGAACCGCCCGATGTTTTGATCCGCCCGGCCGTTGCGGAGATCGGCTTGCTGGACCAGGTAATTGTGGCCGATGTCGCTCGTTTGGGAGAAGAAGCAACGGAATCTGTTTTACCGGAGTTGGCGCGTATCACCGGGCGTAAAGGTTTTTTGAGCAGATTTTTCGGAGGCGTAAAAAAATGAGCCGTGACTTGCGTAAGTATGCTGAGCAGACCAGCGTCCAATTGGGTGTTGGTGCGTTTTTACTGCTCTTTCTGGTAGGTGATGGTCTGATCTATCTGATCTACGGTAAAGGTGCGGCGCTGATGGGCCTAAGCTGTCTTTTGATCGGGTTGGCGCCGATCTTGGTGATCGTCTTATTAATGTTGCTATTAAACTGGATTGTTACACTTGCAAATCGAGACTAGCACCACCGTTCTGGATCAGTTTGGCTGGGTTTTCCGTGCTCGTTCGCTCAGCGAAGCGCCAAAGCGCGTTCTACTTCTCCTGCACGGCTGGACGGGTGACGAAAATTCGATGTGGGCTTTTGCGCGTAATTTTCCCCCGGAGTACGCGATCATCGCACCGCGTGCGCCTTTTCTCGCCCCAAAAGAGAAGGGTGGTTACTCGTGGCGCGATTTGAAGCCCGGCACCTGGGGATCGCCGACTTTGGACGAATTGCGCCCGCCTGCAGATGCGCTCGTTTCGCTCGTGGACGAGTGGTGTGCTACCCTTAACATCGCATCTACGCCTTTTGACGTGGTTGGTTTTAGCCAGGGTGGCGCGCTAGCGACTTTGCTCGCTATCCTATATCCACAGCGTATTCGCAAGATGGCTGTGCTGGCAGGATTTGTCCCGCAAGGTGTCGGCGAAGCTCATCTTGCGCCGGGTTTGTTGGATGGTATTCAGTGTTTTTGGGCGCATGGCACGGAAGATAATCTGGTTGCCTTCGAGCGCGGTCGTTCATCGGCAGAGATGATCGAAAAGGCTGGGGCGCAGGTCCAATTTTGTACGGCAGATGTGGGGCATCGTGTGAGCCGCGAGTGTCGGCGTGCTCTGGATGATTTTCTTGCAACGTAATATATGCGATACTAGAAAAGTTTTATGACATTTGTAGTATCCAAGACTCTAATTATGGTATCCTTGCCGCGTTTGGTATGCGGTAATCTTTCAAGGTGAAGTTAAATGAGAGAACTTTCTCGACGAGATTTTCTAAAATTAGCGGGAGCAAGCCTCGGGGCACTGGCGTTCCGTCGCTTTGATGGACTGCTCCCTGCAGGGAGATTGCAGTTCCCTGAAGGCGACCGGCTGGGACGTGTGAGCGTGTTTTCGACAGGCATTGGGTTTTCAGCGCTATTAAAAGCTCAACCATCTGATAGCGCTGCGACAGTGGGGGAGTTATACGAGGATAGTGTAGTTGTTTGCTTGCACGATGTGGTTGGGTCTAGCTATTCTGGGCGTCTAAGTAAAAGATGGGTTGAGACGCCCGGAGGATATGTGTATGCCCCCGATTTACAGCCTGTTCGTAATCTGCCGAACATCCCCCTGACGGCGATTCCTGACGGTAAAGCAGGTTTTTGGGCAGAAGTGACCGTACCTTATGTTGATCTGATTATTGCTAACCCGCCTGCACGCTCCGGCTGGTATAAGGATGCGCTAGCGTATGGTTTTACCCCACGTCTTTATTATGGGCAGGTGGTTTGGATGGACGCGGTCACGACTGCCGATGATGGGCGTGTCATGTATCGTTTCAATGAACGCTATGGTTATGGCGACATCTTTTGGGTAGATGCGACCGGTTTGTATCCGCTGACTCCTGAAGATGTTGCCCCGATCAGCCCCGATGTTGACCCTGAGTTGAAGAAGATTGTCGTGAATACGACCTATCAAACTCTCTCTGCTTATGAAGGCGATCAGGAAGTTTTCTTCTGCCGCGTCTCGACTGGCTACGATAGCGAGAACTACCGTACGCCAGCAGGCGGCTATAACCCGCATCGTAAATTACTCTCGATCCCGATGGGGGCGTCTGCTGGTGATCGCTCTGGTTACGATACGCCCGCAGTGGCTTGGCCCTTCTTTATGAATGGTGACGGGATCGCGATTCATGCTGCTTTTTGGCATAATGATTTCGGGACCAGGCGTTCGCACGGCTGTGTGAATGTCTGCGCGGCCGATGCAAAATGGATCTGGCGTTGGACAACGCCTTATGTCACCCTCGACGAGGGTGAAGCTAGTCTCGACTGGCCTAATCACGGGACAAAAGTTGATGTTGTCCAGCGCACGTTCTAAATTTTAATGAGGTATATCAATGGATTTTGCTAATATCACTCTCGGTTTGGCCTTTTTGGCTGGTTTGGCGTCCTTTCTTTCGCCATGTGTCTTCTCGCTCGTTCCTGCCTATGTCGGCTATCTGAGTGGACGTGCGGCTGGTGGCGAAGGCGACGAAAATAACAGGTTTGTTACCTTTACGCATGGCCTGGCATTTGTGCTTGGTTTCAGTATCGTCTTTATATTGCTCGGCGTTGCCGCGTCTGCCTTTGGCGGATTACTTTATGATATCCGCAATTGGCTGGCAAAGATCGGCGGTATTGTCGTCATTATTTTCGGTCTACACATGATCGGTGTCTACCGCATTCCCTTCCTTGAATACGATACACGCGTGCAAAGTCTTCCTGACCAGAAACTGGGCTATCTTTCATCTGCATTACTCGGTGTTTTCTTCTCGGCTGGTTGGTCGCCTTGCGTTGGGCCTGTTTTGGGTGCGATCCTGACCCTTGCCATCAACGGCGGCAATGTAGGACAGGGCGCAAGTTTACTAACGGCCTATTCTGCCGGGTTGGCAATCCCGTTTTTGGTTGCAGCACTTGGCATTGGCTGGGTCGGCACCGCCCTGCGCAAATATGGCAAAGCCATGCACTATGTCGAAATTGCGATGGGTGTTGTCCTCGTCATTGTTGGCATCATGCTCTTCTCGGGCACTTTTGAGTTGCTCGCCCGCTACGGTTCCTTCGTAGATTTTGGTCTTTAATCAGATTTAAATTTTCTCTGTTATGGCAAAATCAAATTCCACTCGTTATATCTGGATAGCCATTGGTATGGCGGCAGTCCTTTGTCTTTTCGCCGCATTTGGCGTCCTTTATTTTGCCCTGACACAAAGAGATACTACATCTTTTGGAATGACGGATAGCCGCGCTCCTGATTTCGATTTGCCCTCGCTAAATGGACATTCTCTCAGCCTTACGCATCTGCGCGGTAAACCCGTCCTGCTTAATTTCTGGGCAACCTGGTGTGAGCCCTGTATTGCGGAGCTGCCTCTGCTTGAAGCTGCTGCGCAACGCTATGAGGAAGAATTGGTCGTGATCGGCATCAATGAGGGTGATCTGCTGCGTGACGTCGAGAGTTTCGTTGCGCGTGAAGCGCTCAGCTACACCATCCTGCTCGACTACGATGAAAGTATTGGGGTGCTTTACCAGATCAATGGATACCCCACCAGTGTTTTTATCGACGCCGAAGGTATTGTCCGCGCCATCTACCTAGGTGAAATTCCCGTAGCCCAACTCGAAAAGAATCTGCGCCTGATAGGAATTGAATAAGCTCCTTTATGATTAACCTGACCCTCTATACGCGTACAAATTGTCATCTCTGCGAAGATGTCAAAGCAGACCTTGCGGCCTTACACGAAACCCATCCGCACCGCTTGGTGGAAATCGATATCGACACCGATCCTGCGCTGATTGCCGCCTACGGCGAAGCTATTCCTGTGGTTGAAGTTGGACCCTACGTTTTGCGCGCCCCGATCAGCAAACAAGACCTTGCGCTAACGATTGGTGCAGCCTCCGACCGTCAACGTCAGCTTGAAGAAATCGGGAGTCAACGCTACCAGAAAAGCGTGCAGCGAGGCAATTCTTTTTCTGGTTCAGATAAGTTCTCCTTTTGGCTCTCGCGTCGCTACATGGCTCTGATAATCCTTTTTCTGGCGCTCTATGTTGGCTTGCCGGTTTTAGCGCCTGTGCTGATGAAAGCTGGTGCGACAACGCCCGCGAACGTGATCTACAAGATGTACAGTCCGCTTTGCCACCAGTTTGGCTTCCGTTCCTTCTTTCTCTTTGGCGAGCAACCTTATTATCCTCTTAGAGAAACAGGCATGACCGGCACTGAAACAGGCCTGCTTGATTTTGAGAGCGCGACCGGTATCACCCATCTCCATGATGCCAACGGTGCAGCTCGCCTGGAAGCACGCGACTATCACGGTACAGAAACGGTCGGCTACAAGCTCGCCCTTTGCGAACGTGATATGGCGATATACGGTGCAATGTTGCTCTTTGCGCTCATTTTCACGCTAGCGGGACGGCGTATAAAACCCTTGCATTGGGCGCTTTGGATTTTACTGGGGTTGGGCCCCATCGGTTTGGATGGCTTCTCGCAACTGATAAGCCAATTCGAAATCGGTTTTTTGCTCAATCTTTTGCCCTATCGTGAAAGCACGCCTTTCCTGCGCACCTTCACGGGTTTCCTCTTTGGCCTGAGCACGGCCTGGTTTGGCATTCCCTATATCGAAGAAAGCATGCGTGAGACTCGTCAGATTTTCATCAAAAAAATAGCCATTATTGACGCGCGAGAGAACTAATGCCTTTTGTAGAAAAAAACGGCTTACGTTACTACCAATTTGATAGCCTGCCTGATATTGCGCTCCATGCGGTTTTTACGCGTCATGGTGGCGTTAGCTCTGGGCAGTGGGCTTCGCTCAATGTAGGCGGATCGGTAGGGGATGATCCTGCCCACGTCAGTGCGAACCGCATCCGTTCGTTCGAGACCATTGGACGTGATCCCGAATCCGTCTTTGACGTTTGGCAGGTTCACGGGACAAGGGCATCCTTTGCCCTTGAGCCGCGTCACCCCGACTCCCACGAAGATAAAGCAGATATCATCTTCACCGACCACCCTGAAGTTACGCTTTACATGCGTTTTGCTGACTGCACACCCCTTATCTTTGTAGATGCGGTGAAAAAGGTTGTCGGTTTGGCGCACGCTGGCTGGCAAGGGACGGTGCAGGGTGTGGCAACCGCCGCAGTTAAGGCGATGCAGGAGCGCTATGGCTCCAAGCCCGAAAATATCCACGCTGCTATTGGACCTGCTATTGGGCCGGATCACTACGAAGTAGGCGATGCAGTGATCGAGGCGGTGCAAGCCTCTTTCGGCTCTGCTCATGCGGATGAATTGCTTCCGCGTGTTGGCGAGCATCGTCATTTTGATTTATGGGCAGCCAACCGCATCCAGTTGGAGCGGGCTGGGGTCACCAGGATTGAGAGTGCTGAAATCTGTACTGCCTGCCACCCCGAAGATTGGTTTTCACATCGTGGCGAAAAAGGCAAGACCGGGCGCTTTGGTGTTCTGATCGGCTTGAGAGATTAATGGAGCTTGTACGTGAGTGACGAAAGAGATGCCGCATCCATTTGGGAACGTTATGCAGCTGCGCAGGAGAAGATCGCGGAGGCTGCTAGCAGGGCGGGGCGCGATTCTGATGATATACATTTGTTGGTTGTAACAAAGCGACAGCCGCTTTCTGTTATTAAGGCGGCCATCTCGGCAGGGATAGAATTGATGGGGGAGAATTACCCTGAAGAAGCTGTAATTAAACAGCAATCTCTTGGGGTTGAAAATAAGGTAGAATGGCACATGATCGGTCACGTACAGAGCCGAAAGGCGCGTTTGGTGGCTGAAAACTTTGCTCTTTTACACTCACTCGATAGTTTAAAACTGGCTCGTCGTCTGGACAGTTTCTGCGCAGAAGCTGGCACTACTTTGTCTGTATTATTGCAATTCAATGTCGGCGGGGAGCTTAGTAAATTTGGTTGGGATGCTTCCGATCAAGCTGCTTGGGATGCATTCTTACCTGATGTGGAAGCGATTCTTGCACTCAAAAATCTGGATGTGCAGGGGCTGATGACGATGCCCCCGTTTTTCGTTGATGCGGAATTGGCTCGGCCACACTTCCGTCAGTTGCGCAGGTTGCGGGATACCCTTGCAGTTCAGTATCCGCAGGTGAAATGGAAGCAATTGTCCATGGGAACGAGTGGCGATTTCCAGATCGCAGTGGAAGAAGGCGCAACGATTGTGCGACTCGGACAGGCTGTGCTTGGTCCGCGTCCAGTCTAATTTTGGAGAATTTATAATGATTGATATGTTGATCGTTTTGATCAATATCCTTACGCAATTGCTGATTCTTTTGATTATTTTATCGGCTGTGTTATCATATTTTATGTCCCCGTATCATCCGGTGCGCGAAGCTATTGATCGTATCGTAAATCCGTTGTTGATGCCCATCCGGCAGGTTGTGCCACTGGTGGGGATGTTTGATCTTAGCCCTTTGATTTTGTATTTTTTGGTAAGAGCTGTGTCTTGGGCACTGATTAATTTTTTATATGCAATACCGCATTAATTGAGGTGAATTATGTCTTCTCGTAAATATAAAATGCATGATGGTAAAGTTGGTTCCGCTTTGGCAGTGCGTTTGACGCCAAAGGCAAGTCGCAGTGGAATCATGGGGATTATGGAAGATGGTACCGTGAAGGTGCATGTCACAGTCCCCTCTACTGATGGACAGGATAATGAGGCTTTGATCGCTGTGTTGGCAGATGTATTGGAGCTTCCTGCTGAGAATTTTGCGATTGTGGCTGGCGATTCCGGACGTGATAAATTGCTCTCGGTATTGGGGTTGGATGCGGTCTCGCTGACAAATATCTTGCGCGCTCACTTGAACTAGTTTTTTGGCTAAGGGGTAAATAAAAAAAGTATCGAAACGATTTTCTTTGCGTATTTAAAAGGAGTTCAGATTTTTTTTTCTGAACTCCTTTTTTCTTTAGTCTGTAACAGGCGGGGTGGCGTAGATTTTTTTGTAGGTATTATAGGTTTCGTAGATGCTTTGAATATAGTCGCGTGTTTCGGTAAAGCGGACACTTTCGAGTAGCAGGTCAGGGTCGTTTTGCCCAAGCGCCTGCCACTCGAAGGCGTTGCCGGGACCTCCGTTATAGGCGGCAAGGGTTGCGTAGATGTCATCGTTAAGGAGATTCTTGCTATAGTCCAAATAGAAGCTGCCGTATTTGACGCTGACGATGGGCCTGTAAAGGTCGTTCGCTGAGTAGCCAATAGGCCAGCCGGTTTTTTGGTTAATCGTTGTGCCGGTTTCCGGGATGATCTGCATTAATCCGCGTGCGCCTGCTGCTGAATGCACAAAGCCCTCGAAGAGACTTTCCTGCCGGATGACGCTGTAGATGAAAAGAGGGTGGAAACCGTTTTCCTGAGCCGCTTTTTTGACCAAGTCGGTGTAATACATCCCGTAGCGAATGTGGCTGAAGTAGATCGGTGCTTGAAGGGACTTGGCTTGGGTATCCATGCCAGCAAGTGTTAGTACCTGTCGAGCCGCAAAGATGGCGGGACGGAATAAGCCTAAATCGAGCAGGTAATTTGCCAGACGAAAACTGGCGACGGGATCATTACTAACTTCTTCGCGCAGGCTTTCAAATTCGAGACGAGCTTCGTCGTAGAGGCCAAGTTCCCAGAATTCGCGCCCACGTTGAAGACGCAGGGCGTTGAGCAGGGTGTCATCGGGGGACGCGAGATTTGTCTCGATAGGCAGATTAAACGTGATGCGAAGCCACGAGGCCGCCTCAGCACGCTCTTTGGCAAGATCCACTTCGGGATAGTAGATGCTTGGGAGGGAGAATGGCGCGTTGCCGATCAGCAGGTCTTCGGCGCGTAGACCGTAATATCCTGTTGAGTCCACCGATTGAGCTTGTCTCCAAGCTGTCTGGGCTGCTGTTGTATCTCCCAATTTTTGCTGAGTTTTTCCGATCCACAGATAGGCGCGTGTCTGATCTTCGAGCGCGGAGGTGAGCACCAATCCTTTTTGGAAGATGGTCAGCGCTTGAGCATAATCGCCTTCGCGGAAAAGGGTGATACCAGCAAGGAAGAGCGCATCGGATGCGTAGATGCTGCCCGGATATTCTTCCCCAAGTCGCTGCCAAAGGATGAGCGCTTCGTCAGTATTCCCTTCGCGTTCCATCAGGCGCGCAGCGCTCATCAAAATACGCGCTGCTTCGCTGTTTCCAGGATTGGTGGAGACGAATTCAAGCAGGGTTTCTTTGCCCGCTTGTATATCGTTCAGGTCTGCCCATTGGGTGTAGGCTTTTTCTTCCCAGGCATCTGTCCAATAGCGGTGATTGGGATAATTCGCGATGAAATCGCTCCACGTTGCAACTTCTTCCTCATAGCGATCCATGGCATAGAGCGTTTTTGCACGGTAGTAGAGTGCACTCCCGTCATCTTCGGGATTGGCAGCGATATAGCGATCAAGGGCAGCCAACGCAACATCATATTGCTCGGCAGCGTAATCGGTTAGGCCGCGATTAAAATCGTTGACTGTGACGCCAGCGGTAACAAGCTCAAGCAAGGCCTGATAGGAGTGGTACGAAAGGGGATAATTATCGACTGCGTGGAGATAGCGTTCGTAGCCTGCCTCGGTTTCGCCGAGCATGAGATGCGCGTATCCAGCAAGATAATCCATCTGCGCTTTGATGAAATCATTATTCGTGCGGTTGAAGATGGAATCATAATCCGTGAGCGCGCCTGCGTAGTCACCGATTGCCGCTTTGCTCGTAGCGACCTTGATCTCGAGGTTGATTCCGTCATTGAGACGGGGTGCCTCGAGAGCCGTTTTGTAGGCGTTAAGCGCGCTGGACTGATCGTTTAACGCGATGAAGGCGTCCCCGCGCAACTCCTCGACATAGCTTTCAAGTAGCGCGGGACGCAAATCGAGATAGGCTGTGTACGATTCGGTTGCAGCAGCGTAACGATTGAGATTCGCGTTCGCCTGCCCCGAAGTGAAATGCGCATACGCCACAAAAGGCGATTCCGGATATTCACTAATCAGTTGCTGGGCGTAGCTGAGTACCTCGTGATCGCGCTCATCTTCATAAGCCATGCGGATCAAGCCCCAAAGAGCAGCGGCGCGCAGTTCGTCGTCTGTGGAGTTATTCAGCACGTTTTGGAACTCGGTACGGGCGAGATCATAATCGCCGTTGAAAAGCGCTTTTTCGCCAACTTCAATGCGTGCAAGCGGAATCATGGTCGGGACGGGAGAGGGGGTAAGGGTTGCTGTTGGGGATGGGGTGATGCTGGGAGAGGGTGTCAGGCTTGGGGTCGCGGTTGGCCCGAAAAGGGCGCCTTGTGGCAGTGTGCAGGCTCCCAAGATGGCAATCAGCCATAATCCCAGCAGTATCTTTTTCAGAGTCATGTTGCTTCTTATACTGGTAAACGGTGAGGCTGTCAATCTCATTATGATTTCATTCTGAAAAGAGCGAAAAGGTAGCCCCATGATATAATTTCAGCTACTAAATTAGATATTAAAAGGTAAAGAGGACGCCATGCAAGAAAACATAACACTCAAAGAAATTGATGAAGTCGTTGCCGCTGTTCGTGCTCGCGTTGATGTCTCCCCGCGCATTGGGCTGATCTTGGGATCGGGCCTTAGTGATTTTGCTGCATCCATTGAGAACGCCACGATTATTCCCTTTGGTGACCTGCCGCATTGGCCTGTTTCAACCGTAAAAGGACATTCGGGACGCTTGGTGATCGGTCAACTTGAGGGAAAAGATGTTTTTGTACTACAGGGGCGCATTCACTTTTATGAAGGCTACAGTATGCAGCAGGTCACCTTACCGGTGCGTGTGATGCAGCGTTTGGGGGTTGAGATCATGATCGTTACTAATGCTGCCGGTGGTATTGCTGATGACCATCAACCCGGCGATGTGATGCTGATTACCGATCATATCAATTTTCCGGGCTTGGTTGGAAAAAGCCCGCTGCACGGACCGAATATCGATGAACTTGGCCCGCGCTTCCCAGATATGACTCAAGCCTACGATCCCGAACTTTTAACTCTGGCTCGCAGTATTGCCAAAGAAGCAAACGTACCTTTGCACGAAGGCGTTTACATGGGCCTGAGCGGCCCCTCCTTTGAAACCCCGGCAGAACTGCGCTTTATGAAAATGATCGGTGCCGATGCAGTTGGTATGTCTACTGTGACTGAAGTTTCGGTTGCGCGCCATGGTGGTATCCGTGTTTTGGGGCTTTCGGGCATTAGTAACAAAGCTCACACTGACCCATCCTTTGTTGCCACGCATGAAGATGTCCTCGAAGCCGGAAAACAGATCGTTCCTAAAATGGAAACAATTATTCGCGGCGTTTTGCGCTCTGTCTGAACGGATAAAAAAATAGCGCATGATCGTTTTTTTCGGTTTTCTCTCAGCCTATGAGGGATTGATCTATATTTTTCTTGTCTTGGGAGGGGTATTCCTTGGGCGCTGGCTTTGGCGTACCTGGAAGGCTTGGCGGGGAGCGATTTATGGATTGGAGCGCGAAATCTCGCAACGTCGTTTTGCACGCGCGCTCGCCTCGAACGTGATTTGGCTTGCCCTCCTTTTAGGAGTGTTTATCGTCGTTTCGTTTATTGTCCCTTCGATGCCCGCCTCTATTTTTATCCCCACCCCAACTGTTGATTTGCTTGTCACGCCGACTGGCACGATCTCTGCTGAGATGGCGGCCACGCTGGAAGCGCGCCCAACAACCAACGCCGTTGATTTTAGTGAAGGCTGCGTCCCCGGTCAAAAGATTATTGATTCCCCGATCCCCGGGCAGGAATTACGCGGCAGTGTTGAATTAATTGGCACCGTTGATGTAAAGGATTTTGGCTTCTATAAATTTGAAGTTTCCCCTGCGGGGCAAGAGAATTGGTCTCCATTTTTTGCCGGGCGTAAAATCCTGCGTGATGCTGTTTTGGGAAGTATTGATACAGCGACGCTAACTCCCGGTGATTATCGCCTGCGTTTGGTTGTGACGAATAATGTTGGCGAGGCACTTACGCCTTGTGAAGTGCTAATTCGCGTTGTGGGTGTAGAATGACAAAAGGATTGAAAATCCGCTCTGCGCTTGCGACTGATATTCAACGCCTGATTAGCTTTGAGCATAGCTGTAAAAGCGACTATGTTTGGCAACTCGACCTGCAAAAAGAAGATCGGCAGATCGCGGTGTTTCTGCGTCAGGTTCGTTTACCCCGCCCTGTGCGGGTGCAATACCCACGCGATCATTTTTCGCTGGCAGATGAATGGAAAAAGAATGCGCGCACCTTTGTTGCGATCACGCCTGATGGTGTGCCGGTTGGCTACATCCGCTTGTTGGAGCAGGTAGCAGCAGCCTCGGTTTGGGTGCTGGATATTGTCGTTACAGCGGAAGCGCGCCGAAAGGGGGTCGCAACGGCGATGCTCCAGTCAATTGAGACGTGGGCTGCGCAGCATCAAAATCGACAAATTTTTGTTGAGATGTCATCTAAAAATCATCCTGCGATTTCGCTTGTGCAGAAAGCGGGATTTGAATTTAGCGGATATAACGATCATTATTATGCGACACAGGATGTGGCGCTCTTTTTTGGGAAGCTTTTGAAAGGTTGAATAGCTGTTGGAGTTTCTTAATGTTTAGTGGTTGGACGAAATGAATAATTTTTTGGCGGGGATACGCGTATTGAACGAGATTTTAACGGCCGGGGTGGCGATTACGGCATTCTCGTTATTTCTTTATGCTTTAACCTTTAACTTGCGCAATCGCGTGGCGCGTTCGTTTGCGTTGATTATGCTTTTTGTGGTGGTCATTTTCTCTGCTGAAGCGCTCCAAAATCAGACCGTTCCTGATTGGGGGCTGGAAGCCCTGTTGCAAATCCAATGGCTGGGATTGGTCTTTTTGCCTGCCGCATATCTGCATCTTTCGGATGCGTTGTTGATAACCGCTGGCCTGCCTTCGCGAGGCCGACGGCGCTTGGCGATTCGTCTGGTTTATGTGGTTTCGGCAGGCTTTTTGCTCTTGCTTGGTTTTGGTTTGCTTTTTGGCGACTTCATCGCCAATGGACTTCCTGCGCCGCACCTTCAGCGTACTTTCTGGACAGAGATTTTTACACTTTACTATATTGCTGCGATGGTTTGGGCCTGGATTAATTTTGCCCGTGCTTTTCGCCAAATGTTGACAAGTTCCGGCCGACGGCGCATGATCTATCTCATGGCAGGGGCGACAGCGCCTGCAT
>JBNKMO010000020.1:0-15224 GCA_050293165.1 Anaerolineales bacterium
ACTTTTGATTTATTTCTACTTCACAATATTGACCAGCCGCCCTTTGATGACAATCACCTTACGCGGCGCTACACCTTCGAGGAACTTCTGGACATTCTCGCTCGCCAGCGCAGCGGCTTTGATGGTTTCATCATCTGCATCAGCGGGGACTACGATGCGGTCACGAACTTTGCCGTTGACCTGAATGCCGATCTCAATCTCATCTACAACGATGGCGGCTTCATCTACTTCGGGCCAGGGTTGCGTATGGATGGAGTATGCCTTACCCATGCGCTGCCAAAGTTCTTCGGCGATATGCGGGGCAACAGGCGCCAACATGCGCAGGTAGATGTCGGTTGTCTCATCCCACTCAGGCGTGCCAACAGCACCCTCGCTGCGGGCTTTGTACATCTCGTTCATCAGCTCCATCAGCGAGGAGATGATGGTGTTAAAACTGACATTCTCGAAGTCATGGGTGATCGACTTCAAGGTCTCATGCAACTTACGGCGCAGACTCTTTTTCGTTTCCGCCGAGCAAGTTGGGGTAGCGTTCGTCTCGTCTGCGGTATCGGTAAAGATCGTCCAGACACGGCGCAGCCAGCGGACAGTCCCCTCGATCCCTTGCGAGTTCCAGGGTCCGCCCATATCCCAGCGCGAGAAAAACATCAGATAGCAACGCACCACGTCCGCACCATACTCTTTCACCAGCGCATCAGGCGCGATGACGTTGCCACGACTCTTCGACATCTTCTCGTGGTCTTCCCCCAGCACCATGCCCTGATTACGCAGCATCGACATCGGCTCGGGGCCTTTGGTGATGCCTGCGTCGCGCATCGCCTTGTGGAAGAAGCGTGTGTACATCAGATGCATGGTGGCGTGCTCGATGCCGCCCGTGTAGAGATCGACGGGCATCCAGTAATCGTACTCTTTCGGATCAAAAGGCCCTTCATCGTACTCGGGGGACAGATAGCGCAGGTGATACCAGGAAGAGCACATGAAGGTATCCATCGTATCGGTTTCGCGGATGGCTGCGCCGCCACACACCGGACATTCGGTGTGCTTCCAGGTTGGATGCAGTTTCAGCGGCGATTCACCGGTGGGCAACCACTCGACATCCTCAGGCAGGGTGACCGGCAACTGGTCGTCGGGGACGGGATTCCAGCCACATTTTTCGCAATTCACCATCGGGATGGGTGCACCCCAATAACGCTGACGGGAGATTAACCAGTCGCGCAGTTTGTAGTTGACGGCTTTTTTGCCAGTGCCTTTTTCTTCAATATATTCGATGGCTTTGGTGATCGAATCGTAGCCGCTCGTGCCGTTCAGCGGGCCGGAGTTGACCAGCGTGCCGGCACCCTTAGCGGGGATGGCTTCTTTCATCGTCGCGCCGTCAAGGGCTTCCATATCATCCGGTTGGACAACGACACGTACTTCCAAATCGAACTTACGCGCGAACTCGAAGTCACGTTGGTCGTGCGCCGGCACAGCCATGATCGCACCCGTGCCGTAAGACATCAAGACATAATCCGCGATCCAGATCGGGATGCGCTCGTCGTTGACGGGGTTGATGGCGTAGCCGCCGGTGAAAACACCGGTCTTTTCTTTGTCGGTCGCTTCTCGCTCAATGTCAGATTGGCGCGCGGCTTCAGCTTTGTAGGCTTCGATCTCTGCTTTTTTGTCGTCAGAAGAAACGATATCCACCAGCGGATGTTCCGGCGACAAGACCATGAAGGTCGCGCCCCAGAGCGTATCCGGGCGGGTCGTGAAGACTTCCATATCATGGTTGCCGATTTCCGTTTTAAAGACAACCGACGCGCCTTCGCTGCGACCAATCCAATTGGTCTGCAAAGTCTTGACCGTTTGCGGCCAATCGATGCCTTCAAAACTCAAGAGTTCATCAGCGTAGTTGGTCGTGCGGAAGAACCACTGATCCAAATCTTTCTTAATAACAGGCGTGCGGCAGCGCTCGCAGTGACGGTCATCGCCCCAGACCTGTTCACGCGCCAGCGTGGTATTACAGCTTGGACACCAGTCCACAGGCGACATTTTGCGGTAAGCCAAACCGTTCTTGTATAGCTGGATGAAGAACCATTCTGACCAGCGATAATAGCTTTCATCACTGGAGATGGCCTCGCGTTCCCAGTCAAACATCGCACCCATGCTGCGTAACTGACCACGCATGCGGTCGATGTTGGCATAAGTCCACGTCTTGGGGTGGATATTATTTTTGATGGCCGCACCTTCAGCAGGCAAGCCGAACGAGTCAAAGCCAATCGGGAAGAGCACGTTGTAGCCATTCATGCGCATATAACGGGCGCGCGCATCCGAGGGAGTCATCGCATACCAGTGACCGATGTGCAGGTCACCGGAGGGATAAGGCAGCATGGTCAGCGCATAATATTTCTCCTTGCTCTCATCGATCACAGAGCGGTACAGTTCATCAGCGGACCATTTATCCTGCCATTTTTTCTCAATTTCAGCGTGATTATAATTTTCAGACATTTTTGCCTCTCAATTTGATAGTTTCAAGTTATTTTTGCCAGGTAGTGTGTACGAGGCTAAGAAGGAGGTGCACGCGAACTAATAAAGAAAGTCCCGAGGATTTTCTCATATTCATGTGCATTACTTTATTTTTCATATCGTGCCTCCTTGATAAGATCTTAGACGCCTGAAATTTGCAAAACGGGACTTTGACTAAAAACTGAAGTCTTATGTCTAAGGTTTTTAAATAACAAACGCTTCATCCACTCTGGGACGAAGCGTTATCTAAACGTCTCCGCGGTACCACCCGGATTATGTTTGTTAGTTCGACCGTTCTTATTTTTAGTTCTTCAGTTCTGTTTTGTAAAAACCAGGAACCATACTACACAACTAACCAACATCTCTTAAACGCTGTAACGGGCTTACCCGACATTGACTACTCTATTCACCAATGCAGTTTTCCTTGCGGATAACAGGCGAGTTCAGTCTTATTCTCTGGCATTCCCGCTTGATACCGTTGAAGGGCTTCCACCTTATTTTCCCTTCTCGCTGACGGGTTGACCTACTACTCCTGTTCTAACTTTTGCAGGATTATACTCTTTCAACACAGAGGACGCAAGCAAGCAGGAGGAAGATTGAAATCTCCGCCGCTATAAGAAATCCGTTTGAAACCAAACTCTTATAGCAGCCCGAAAATATTTTCAAAAATGCTACAGAATTAGCACGCGTTCCTCCGAAATAGGCCATTGATTTACCAAGTCTGGGTATTGTATACTCTTGTGAATTGTGCTGGGGTTTTAAAGACCGAATAAAAACAGCCCCATTATTTTCTTAACAAAACAGGCGCATCAAAGGAGCATCATCATGAAAACAAAAACAAAAATCGGTTATGGCTTAGGGGACATGGGCATATCCATCTCCTACTTTGCAGTTGGATTTTTCTTTCTTTACTACCTGACCGATATTGTAAAAATGGATCCATATCTCGCTGGATTGGCTTTCTTTATCGGTAAATTATGGGACGGTGTGAATGATCCCATTATGGGCGTGCTCAGCGACCGTACTCGCTCCCGCTTTGGCAGGAAGCGGGTCTATGTGCTCTTCGGCGCCATTCCGCTGGGATTGAGCTTTATATTGCTGTGGGTACTGCCGATGAGTGCATCGCAATGGGTGCAGTTTGCTCTCGCCATTGTGACAATGACCCTCTATGCCACAGCCTACACCGTCGTGGTTGTACCTTATATGGCGCTTGTCCCTGTGATGACGGGCGATTACGATGAACGCACCCAGATCACAGGGATTCGAGCCAGCCTGTCCACGTTAGGCACCATTTTGGGCGGCAGCGCTGCTTTGCTGCTCTCTTCATTTACTGATGAATTGCTTGGGCTGCGGGTTATCACAATCGGATTTGGCATTTTTACCACCGTCACCCTGATCATCGCCGCCCAAAGCGTGCGGGAGTTTGACCAAGCCGAGGCAGCGGACGAATCTATCGTCGAATACAGTTGGGCGCAGTATTTCTCAATCCTGAAAGATAAAAACTTGCTCGTTTTATTATCCATGAAATTCCTCGGCGCGATCGCCACAGGGACCTTATCCGCATCCCTGCCCTATTACACCGAGCATATCCTCGGTGATCAGGGCAAAAGTACCATCGGCCTGGCGATTTATGTCACCGTTTCTGCCTTATTCATCCCGCTCTGGAATCGATTAAGCAAACACAACGACAAACGTCGCCTGCTCTTTATCGGCACCCTTTCTACTGCCCTCGTCCTCTTTTTGGTCGGATTCCTGGTCAATGCAAACACGATCCCGCTTTTTTATGTGGGATGTGTATTCCTCGGCATCGCCATGTCATCCTATTTGCTGATTCCGTACTCGCTCGTCCCCGACCTGGTCGATGTTTATGAATACCAAACTGGCGAGCGGCACGAATCCATTTTCTTCGGTTTTTGGATCACCGTCCACCAGCTTGGCATCTCCTTTGCGGGCTTGATTCTCGGTTTCATTCTCGGCACATTTGGCTATGATGGCAACGCTGTCACACAATCGGCTTCTGCGCTGACCGCGGTCAAGATCGCCTTCGGCATCCTGCCTGGCACTTTCTTCATTCTGGCAGCAGCCGTTCTGCAAAAATACGGCATCACGCGGGAAATCTATCAGGAAGCCCGTAAGGCGCTTCAGGCAAACTCATAATGAATTATCTTCAACGTTGGTTCGTTACCAGAAAGCTCAGATCCAACTTCTACAGCATGGATCGGGAAGCCCTGCAACAGCACCAGACTCAGGCGCTCAAAAAACTCTGGCGTTACGTCCAAACCCATTCGCCCTATTATCAAAATCTCTATCCAGTCCCTACGCCCTTTTCAAAAATCGCATCATCCAATAAATCCGCCGTGATGGCGCACTTCAACGAGATCATCACCGAAAATCTCGACAGAGACCAGTTGGTGCAATTCAGGATCGAAAAAGAAAAGACGGGCAAAACGGACTACTACACGGGCGGCTATTCGATAGGCTTGTCCTCGGGCACATCCGGCAATCGTCTGCTGACCGTTCTCTCCAAGCAGGAACGAGACCTGTATAGCTGCCTGCTCTGGGCGAGAAACGGCATTCCCGAAAAGGTCAAAAAACATCGTGTTCTTTTCGCCCTGCGCACTTACAACCCCACCTTCACCGAGATCGGCGCTTTCGGCGTCAAGATGGTCTATGTCGATTACACCCATCCCATCGAAACGCTTATCCAACTCATCAACGAAAAGCAGCTCAATATCCTTGCGGGGCCACCCTCCCTGCTCCTGATGATCTCTCGCCAATGCGGTCAAATCGACCATCCCATTGACGCACTTGTTTCTTACGCAGAAGTTCTCGATGAAAATACAAAAGAAACCCTCACCACGTCTTTTCAGGCGCCTGTCGTCCAAATCTATCAGGGTGCTGAGGGTTTTGTCGCGTCCACCTGTCGAGACGGGCATCTGCACTTTAACGAAGATGTCCTTTTTGTCGAACCGCTCGGCGATCCCGCCGAGGGTCCCGTCTCCGTTCTGCTCACCGACCTCTACCGCCGCACCCAGCCCGTCATCCGCTACCATCTCGACGATGTTCTCGAAATCGATTCCAGCCCCTGCTCCTGTGGCTCTGCTTTTCGGCGCATCAAGAAAATCCACGGGCGCTCGGACGACATCTTCGTCCTGCTGGATGCAGAAGGTCAGCCCCGCTACTTTTTCCCCGACTACGTCCGTCGTGCCATCAATCAGGCTTCGGAAGATATTCTCGAATATCAGGCGATCCAGCACACCCATGATCGTATCGAAATTCGCCTGATCTTGCAGAACGGGGCGGATCGCTCTCAAATTGAAGCTGGTATTTTGCAAAACCTGGCCTGGCGTGCCGAGAAAATCGGGGTGCCGTTAAAAGGCGTCAAATTCAGTGATGCCCCACCCGAGCGCAACGAACGCTCAAAAAAGATGATCCGCGTTATCAGGAAATTCCCGTGGAAATACTAACCATCAGCGACCTTGCCGATACTGAAAATCTGGCGTTATTTCAGACTGTCGCAGAACGTGTCTATCAAGATGACCCTGTCTGGTCGCCCGCCTCTGAAATGATGTGGCAACAACGCCTTCAGCAGCTACATGCAAACCCTGCAGCCATCTTTCAGCCCTTGCTGGCACAGGAAAACAACCAACCCGTTGCCCGCTGCCTCCCCATGTTGCTGCCCGAATCCACCGACGATGCCGGTAACCCCCAGGGCTGGATCGGCTTCTTCGAATATCTCAAGGGCTTTGAAGACGCTGCCAAAACCATGCTCGCCCACGCCGAAGACTTTCTGCGAAAAAACGGCGCTCATTCAGTGCTCACGCCCAAATCTGATAATCAACTGGTCGGTTTGCTCACAGCAGGTTTTGACTTTCCCCATTTTGTCTTCACAAACCACAACCCCGAATACTATTTCGATTTTCTAAAAGAATGTGGCTATTTACCCAAAACGAGAAGGATCACCTATTATTTCACCCGCAACTCCGTCAAGAGATTTAAACTAAAACTACCGTATTTGAAAACCCGTGAATTTGACCGCAGCAATCTTGCTCACGAAATTGAAGTTTTTCATTTCCTCCAGTCAAGGATATTCGCCAACCGCTCAGGCTATATCCCGCGCTCTTTTCAGGAAGACCTGCGAATGGTGCAATCTTTCCTTCCTTTTCTCAAGGATGAGTTCGTCATTATCGCCGAAACTCCGGCAGGGGAGCCTGTCGGTTTGCTGGTCTGCATCCCCGATATCTATCAACGAAACAAAAACGGCGCAATCGACCAGGCACGCATCATCACCATCGGCGCAATTCCCAAATATCAAAACAAGGGTGTCGGCGTCTTAATGGGCGCACACTTAATGGAAAATCTCATCAAAGACCCGCAATACATGCGCGTGGAAGGCTCTCTGATACTCGGTCATAACCAGCCAGTCAACAACCTTGTCAAACGCTTTGGCGCACAACTCGGCAAAGAATACTGGACATTGGAAAAACCATTATCCTGAACTGACTTAAAACGAAAACCGCCTTCCATCTAGAAAGCGGTTTTTTTGGTGGACCTAGTGGGGCTCGAACCCACGACCTTCTCAATGCCATTGAGACGCGCTCCCAGCTGCGCCATAGGCCCATTTTTTGTGCGAAGGGGATTTTACCACAAAGGTGGTTCCCGTCAACTGAAATTTCTTTAAGTGGACCTGGCGGGATTCGAACCCGCGACCTCGTCAGTGCGATTGACGCGCGCTCCCAACTGCGCTACAGGCCCATCAATAAAGCCAGATGATTTTATCCAAGAGACCCATTAGTGTCAAGAAGACTTTTAGATTCCGCTACGCGGGGTCTTCGCTCGTGACCCGAAACAACTCGGCAACTTCAACAGGTACCGAGCGTGGCCGCCCACTCGTTGCATCAACGAACACCCATTCCGTTTCCCCGCGCACAAGCAACGCTCCATCCTCCACACGCCGAAACTGATAACGGCGTGTCGAACGCATCCGCCGCATATTCACCACCCACGTCAGCACATCTATCTCTTCGCCCGCAAAAGCAGGTTGCAAATACTCAACTTGATGCGAGCGCACCACCCACGTCGCGTTGATGGCTTGCGTCGGCTCACGTCCGCCCATCGCATCGTAATGCCGTACAGCCGCATCCTGCATCCACTGAACATAGGTCACATTGTTAACATGACCATTTTCATCAAGAGCATCTTGTGGAATGGTAAAACGGTAGCGAAAATGTGGTTGTATATATTGCATGAATCAAATCTTTTTTTGCAGGCTGTCTTTTTATCTTACACAATCTTGCTCAATATTCTCTAAGGGGATCATATCCATTCCATACAAATAAACAGGATCTTTACTAAAATAATACTCATTGTCTAACAGCGGCAGGTCTGCCCCAAAGTATTCATTGAAAATGATCCTGAAAAGGTTAACAGCAGTAATATCCTCTGGTACTGCTCCTCCATCGACTCCAGGAAGGTAATATGCAGCAAAGGGAGAGAACCGTTCCTGCAAACAAGTTTTCTCAGAAGACGAAAAATCCACAAACATGCCTGGACCATGGTCCGCTTGTAAGATGATGATTGGGGGCGTAGAAGAGTTTGCAATAATCTCATCAAGCATTGGAATTAATTCGTCGTTTAGATATTGAACTTGCCCAACATACCCACCCGTATATTTTTTTACTCGTTGCTCTTCCTTCGTAAAACTATCATCATCATTTAAAGAAAACTTCACATCGGGATTAATCGGATTGCCATCTTCATCAAACACGAAGGGTGGATGAGGCACTAGCAGATGAGCATAAACAAAATAATCTCCCGTTTTTTTTGCAATCTCTGGCAATGTTTCAAGATCATAGTTAATCAACTCGCGATGCGCATCATAAGATGAAGGGATATAAGCAATTTTATCCAGTAGAGGCCGAAAAACACCCATCAGCGTATTCGCGAGAATATAATTTTCAAACTCGCTAATATTCAATTTATCAGGGGAATAATAAAAATCAACACTTTTATTGTCTGTAATCGTCCAATTAACCGCGAAAGCAATGCTCTCATAGCCCATATCCTCGAGGAGCATACGTGTTTGACTGTGATCAATCATTGGTTCTAAAAGCCACCAAAAATAACTTCGATCCAAATCTGGAGCGAAATTCTGGAAATAATCCATATTCAGCGTAGAAGCAATAGAGAAAATGGTCTTCGGGTAGTTCGAGCGAGATTGCGCAGGAACGATAAATTCTCTGGTTTCGAGTGCCGCAATAAAGCTGGAATTATCGAAACTGTACAGTTCTTCCAAAACATCTTCACGCCCATATCCGTCTAAAATAATGTAATAGATATCGGGGTTCTCTTCTCTTATGGTGATATCAGTTAACAAGGGATGTTTATCAATAGAGAAAATGCGTTGGTAATATTCGAAGGGAACATCACTTAATAACTGTATCAGTTTTGCTCCGCCTCCTAAAAACAAGGCAAAACTAAGCAAATTCAGAAGCAGCGTGACCTGCCTCATGCTCACTTTAGTCTTACTTAATTTCTTGATTACAAAATAAACAGCAAGGACAATTATCGTCAAAGAAAAAACGGGAAGAAAGATAGAACGTTCAAAATAAAAAGCAAACACAAAAAGACTTAGAAAAATACCAGCTTCCTCCGCACTCCTACTAACTCGGAAAACAAAAAATGAAATAACTAGCAAAAACACAATCATCCCCAAAAGAGAGCGAAGCATCTCTAGCGGAGATATTGTTGTTGAGATACGGATATAGAGAAAAAGCACCGAGACGACGGTATATAAAATTGGGTGAATTAAGACTGTACGTTTCATAACGCCTACTCCAAACTAAAAGCGATTATAACAAGCAAAGAGACGAGAGCAATGCACTCGTCTCTTTATCAACCTTATTTCCTGTTACCTAATTCCCAAACTTCTCTTTCAGAATATCTTCAAGCGTAGGCTGCCCAATTTCTTGGAGTTCATAGCGCACGCGCTGGGAGGGTTTATCGATCTTGATGACGCGCGTCAGGTCGATCGGCGTGCCAATCACGACCATATCCACGTCAGCGGCGGCGATGGTGGCTTCAAGGTCACGCATCTGCGCTTCGCCGTAGCCCATCGCGGGCAGGATATTGCCAGTTTCGGGATATTTCATATAAGTCGCAGCGATAGAGCCGACGGCAAAGGGACGCGGATCCACGATCTCTGCCGCGCCAAAGCGACGGGCGGCGACGTAGCCTGCGCCGTATTTCATCCCGCCGTGAGTCAGGGTAGGACCGTCTTCGACAACCAAAACCCGTTTGCCGCGGATCATTTCGGGGTTATCCACAAATAGTGGTGATGCGCCCTCGATCACGATCGCGTTCGGGTTGAGACGATGCAAATTATCCCGCACCAAGATGACGTCATCGGGCGAGGCGGTATCGACCTTGTTCAGGACGAAGACATCCGCTGTCAGCACGTTCTGCTCGCCGGGGTAGTAGGTCAATTCGTGTCCCGGGCGATGCGGGTCAGCAACGACAATTTCCAGATCCGAAACATAGAAGGGGATGTCATTATTGCCGCCATCCCAGAGTACGATGTCGACTTCCTGTTCAGCCTGGCGCAAAATCGCTTCGTAATCGACGCCCGCGTAAACGATCACGCCGTTGTCGATGTGGGGTTCGTACTCTTCGCGCTCTTCGATGGTGCACTCGTGCTTGTCGAGATCGCTGTAGTCCGCAAAACGCTGGACAACCTGTTTTGCTAGATCGCCGTAGGGCATCGGGTGGCGGATGGCGGCGACTTTGTAGCCCATGTCGCGCAGGATGAGCGAGACGCGGCGCGTGGTTTGGGATTTACCACAGCCCGTGCGGACGGCACAGACCGAAACCAGCGGCTTGACGGACTTGACCTGGGTTGGCTTCGCGCCAATCAGCTTAAAATCTGCGCCCAGAGCATTGACCAGTGAAGCCTTGTGCATGACGTATTCATGCGGCACGTCCGAGTAGGCGAAGACGACTTCATCAACCTTCAGGTCTTTGATGAGTTTCTCCAACTCTTCTTCGGCATGGATGGGGATACCTTCGGGATACAACTCACCCGCCAAAACAGCAGGATAAACACGTCCTTCGATATCAGGGATTTGGGTGGCTGTGAAAGCGACCACTTCATAATCCTTGTTACCACGATAGACGGTGTTAAAGTTGTGGAAGTCGCGTCCTGCGGCTCCCATGATGAGGGTACGGATAGGGGACATTTGGGAAAACTCCTTGGATGTAATTTTCAACCAATTACCGTTCTTGCTCTCGTTGGTTGTACAACAACGAAGAACCCCTGCGCTTTAAAGGAGCTCTTGGCACAGCGCTACCCTATGAGCAAGGCTGTGCAACCCGTGAGAAAAACGGGAACGATTGATTTTCGCAACGGGAATTCCCCGCTACGTCACATCACTTCTGGGGCTGTGATGCCCAAAAGCGCCAAGGTGTTGGCGAGAGTTTGCTCGACGGCAGCAACAAGCCGCAGCCGAGCGTCTCGAGTTATATCTAGCTCTAATTTTATGTATTACGTCTTTCCATTAAGTATAAATAACGCTCAGATTCATTAATTTTTACTTTTTTGTGAATAATAAAAAGGGCTTCAAATACTCTCTCAAAATCTTCAAGCGCATATTCATCAAAAATATCTTCACGGCTTTGGAGTAACTTCTTTACCTGAGAATCCGACTTTGGCACAAATTCGATAATAAGCCATTTTCCTGTATCGCTAAAAAACTCAGCTAAGCGCTGGAGGGGAACATTATTAGAGATCGCAAGGTGATGGATGAGCGCTAAGGCAAAGACCATATCTGCAGGAGAGCGCTCAGAGAAGGATGCGCGTTCCTTGCCATGCCAACCAAGTGCAGGGCTTGGGTTGGTTAGATCCAAGATAAGCGGTAAGAGATTCTCATCTTGAGAAGATTTTACCTGCCGGTAATTTTGTTCCACAGCTGCAGGATCAATATCAAAAGAAACCGTAAAAACGCCCTGTTCTGATGCTATCCTGCTAAAAACACCGTTATTTGCGCCCAAGTCCCAGACTTGCTTAGGACTTCTTTCTTCGATCCATTCTGAAATCAACTTTTTTTTATGCAAAAAGGCAGCATCTGTGTAATTAGTAATTTCGTAATAATTGCCCCATTCCGTACCAGTTGGATTCCATTCAAGTTTTTTGATTGTGTTTTTTAGACTATCAATAAGATTCAAAAGGGCTTGTTTGCCAATCCCTTTTTGCTGCTTTTTTTCTTGAATATCTTCATCTGCATATTTAACTTGCGCTTTTGCGTGCAAATGAATGTGCATCATTAATCCCGCACTGAGATTAGTGCTTTTAGGGAGCAGTTCACTAGCCAAATCAAGGGGGATGCCATCGATATAAACACGTAGTAACTGACTAAGACGCACATCGCTTTTCGCCATTAAGGCTAGGGGAGCCAGGAAATGTTGACAAAATTGCTTATATGCCACCCATGGCTCTCCTTCTTTATAAAACTCAAAAGAGAGCGTGTCAATTAGAATCGCTTTACCATGATAAAACTGAATATTATATGCACTTGCATCCTTTAGCGACATTCCTTCGCTTAGAGCACGTTTCTGGATAGCAAGTGTAGCCAGCGCAGCTTCTTTTAGCTGGGAAAAAGACCATTCATACGGGTAGGAAATAAATGGAATTACTTCGGGTTGAAGCACCTTAAAAGAGATGTCAGCCTTAATCGGTGGGATATTTACTTCTCTATGAGAAACCAATCTCCCAATTTTCGCTAGTTGCTCATAAAGCTTTGAATCCATCAGATGTTCATACTCTGATGCGTATTTTTGATTGACCTGCCTGTAGAGTGTCCCATCACGCGTAAAAAGAAAGCCACTTGGGTCGCGGAAGGAAGCTGGGTGCTGAGAACTATTCATCTAAGAAATCATCATCCACGCTATTGCTGTCTTCGGTTTCTGTAGCAGACATTCCAAATAATTTCTTAATCTTCGCCCATTGAGAGCGGATGAATAACCCCGCTCCGAGCAGGGCAGCAACAGCCAGTTGGATAAGAATACTGCCAGAGCCAGGATCCAAGTATAAAATTGGTGAATAGTGCATTTTAAATCTCCTTAGTTTGCAACTGACCTTTTTGAGAATAAAAGAGCTTTTATACCATGCCCATCATTCAATTAACAACTACGTCACATCACTTCTGGGGCTGTGATGCCCAAAAGCGCCAAGGGGCTAAAACGTGAAACGTGATGCGTGATTTTCTTTTACCACGGAGCGCACAGAGTCCACAGAGATTCTTTCTCTTTTTTCTCTTAAACTCCATGATCTCCGTGTTCTCTGTGGTGAGTTCTCACGTTTTACGTTTTACGTTTCACTTACTTACATCACGTCAGGCGCATTGATCGCCAATAGACGCAACGCATTCGCCAGAGTCTGCTTCGCCGCAGCCACCAGCCGCAGCCGAGCATCTCGGATGGAGTCCGTTTCGGCTTTGAGTATCGAAACGGCATGATAAAAACTGTGGAACGCACTCGCCAGATCGTAGGCGTAAGTCGCCATCACCATCGGGCGATATTCATTCGCCGCTTCCTGCACTTTGGCAGGGAACTGCGATAATAATTCAATTAGTGAGATTTCATGCGGGTTCAACTCATAGTCGAAGGCTGCATCTTTCAACATTTCAACTTTCAAACCTTCAAACTTCTTCAAAATACTGGCTGCCCGCACATGCGCATTCTGGATATACGGTCCCGTATGCCCTTCAAAGCTGAGCGCCTGCTCAACATCGAAGATCGTGTCACGGGTATTGTCGACCGAGAGCATGGCATACGCCAGCGCGCCCAAACCAACGGCGTTGGCAACCTCGGCACGGGCATCATCACTCAGGTCGGGATTTTTCTCTTTGCTGGTTTCGGTAAAGCGGCGGATGGCTTCGTCGGCAACATCCTTGAAGAGCACCACACGTCCACGGCGGGCGGACATGGCGCCTTCGGGCAGGCTCACAAAGCCATAGCCGAGGTGATAGCATTTTTCGGCTTGCTCGAAGCCCCATAATTTCAAGATCGCAAAAGCCTGCATAAAGTGCATCGACTGGCGCACATCGACCACATAAACCGAGCGGTCAACGCCGAAGTCGTTAAATTTCTTTTTTGCCAAAGACAAATCTTTGGTCAGGTAAAGCGTCGTACCATCGTTACGCAAAAGCACGTTCGTGCGATATTTTTCTTTTTTCAAGCCGAGTTTCTCGTCAATTTTGACGATCACAGCGCCGCCTTCAAGGCGTTCATCGGTGGCGATGTCGAGGTCGATCAACTCCTGCACAACGGCTTTTGATGGCTCATCTTCCACGCTTTCGTAGAACCAGGTGTCGATCTGGATGTCGAGTAGTTGCAAGATGTCCTTCAACTCGTCCAAACTCCATTGACGGGTTTCATGCCACAGGTCACGGACGTACTCGTCGCCCGCATCCCATTTGCGATACATCTCACGCCGCTCGGCATCGTATTCTTCACGCTGCGCCCGCTCCGCATCCGTCTCGTTCTCTTTTTCGGTCAGCAGGTTGGTCGCCTCCACATAGAGCTTCAGCAGCCACTGCCCACGCTCGTGCAAATCCTGCGGCTCCTGCCCCTTGTAGAACTTGTCGTAGATCCACAAAACGGTGATGACGCCCAAACCGATGTCACCAGGATAGGCGGCACGGATGGTGTCGAAGCCTGCAAATTCGACGATGCGGGAGAGGGATTCGCCGAGGATGGCGTTGCGATAATGCCCGATGTGGAAGGAGTGATGCGTGTTGGGCTGGGCGTACTCGACCATGATACGCTCGCCTTTCGGCTTGCCAGCCCCGAATTGGCTTTTTTCCTGAAGAATGGCGCTGATCGTGCGCTCGGCAAAATCTTCGGTGACGAAATACAGGTTGAGATAGCCCTTCACCGCCTCAACGTGGCTGATGCCTTTGGGCAAACCAATTTCAGCTTTGACCGCTTCAGCAATTTCCTGCGCCCGCTGTGGGACGATAACTTTTTTACCCGTCCCTTTGGCGGCTTTGGCTTCGTTGGCAGCCGTCTGAAAAAATGACGTGGATGTGCCCCACTCCCCGTTGAAGGGAATTGGCAGCCATTTCAGCTCGGCGAGGGGGATGTCGTTTGCGGCGCAGTAGGCTGCGATCTTTTGCTGGATTTGGAGGGTTTCTTCAGTGAACATAAATGATTTCTACTCGTATTTTTAGGTTATTTTGGTGCGGGGGATTATATCATGGTGACAAGTGACAAGTGATGCGTGAAGGTTCTTTTACTTTGTAGACATTTTTACTAACAAACCAGTTTGTGCTTCTAGATATTGCTTCAAATTTACAACAATATTCCGATCTATGCTGTCATGTGACCATATTCTCAAGGAAACATCATCTTTGTCGAAATTCAAAGAAACACGAAACCTATATTCTGAAGCATTCTTATCTAACTCTTCAGGAGATTTTGACATCTCCCACCATGAAGTATGGAAGGAATTACGCTCTTTCGAAAGATAATTCTCAACACAGACTCTTTCTAATGAACTCCAAACACTCGGTGCAATCTTTTGATAAAGAAGATTTCTTACTATTATTGTCATCAGCCCAACTAATTCAACAACAACAATAGAAAATTCTTGCCCTGCTCCTAGGAAAAGAGCATCTTTTCCTGAGAACTGACTGCGATGAGCAGACGGATTTCGAAAGATTGCATTTGCT
>JBNKMO010000021.1:0-13032 GCA_050293165.1 Anaerolineales bacterium
CACCATCGACAATCCACAGCCGCGAGCTTACACTGCTGCTGACGCCGAATTCGCGCTTACTTTTGCACGGCAAGCGGCTTCAGCTATCGAAAACGCCCAGTCATTTGAGAAACTGGCTCAGAAAAATTTAGAGCTAGCCCAATCCTATGATGCCACCATTGAGGGTTGGGCTAAAGCTCTGGAATACCGTGATGATGATACAGAAGGTCATAGTCAACGTGTGACAGAATTAGCGCTCCGACTGGCAGAAAAAGTCGGACTAGAAGAGAAAGAATTGCAAAATTTCAGATGGGGGGCCTTACTTCATGATATTGGCAAGATTGGCATTCCGGACAGAATACTCCACAAGCCCGCTGCTCTGACAGATGATGAACGGGAAGAGATGCGCCAGCATCCGGTGTACAGTCGCCATATGTTATCAGAAATTCCTTTTCTAAAGAATGCATTGATTATTCCCATTCACCATCACGAAAGATGGGATGGCAGCGGTTACCCGGATGGTTTGAGCGGTGAAAATATTCCCCTGGAAGCGCGGATTTTTGCCTTATCAGATGTATTTGATGCATTGACCTCTGATCGACCTTACCGCAAAGCCTGGTCGCAGGAAAAAGCGCTGGCTTATATCAAGAAACAATCCGGCACGCACTTCGATCCTGAACTTACTCGAATATTTCTCGATCTGGAAGAGTTTAATGCAGAGTGATGTGAAGTAGATTTTAGAAAGTGTGCCTCACCCAAATATGCACATTCCCTTAACATCCATCAAAAGACGCTCAAGATTTGAGCGTCTTTTGCTCTACCGACAAAAGTGTAAGCAAAAAGCCAGTTGATTAGCATATAATGATTTTATATCGACAAACAGGAAACGACCCTATGAGCACATTTTATAGAAAAATGAAAAAGCTACGCTGGCTGGTTTTGGCTATCATTTTGCTCGCTTTCAGCATATTGTCGCGCAACATCATGACGACACAAGCGGCCGAAAACGAAGTTTCTTATACAGGCTGGCTGTCGATCATTTGGGGAGATTCTCAAAACGGCCTATCAACAGCCCCCTTATATATTCTACAGCCCACTAACGGAGAGGATATCCGGCTGACGCTTAAGGAAAATGCAGGCATCTCTCCTGGCAGCATGCTCCCGCTTAATCATCAACAGGTCAGTGTACAAGGGATGGCTGTTCTCTCAGCGCAAGGGAAAACGGATACGCTGGAAATCACTTCCATCACACCGGTAGGCATCGATGCAAACGACCTGCAAGCAGAAGCCGTCACTGGCGCACGATCTTTTGTTTCGATCATGTGCAAATTTTCCGATTACAGCACTGAACCCAACCCCTTAAGTTTCTTCCAAAACATGTATTCATCCCAATATCCCGGGCTAGATCATTATTGGCGCGAAGTCTCATACAACATGATGAACGTTTCAGGAAGCACGGCCGCTGGTTGGTTTGTACTGCCTCACACCGAGGCATACTACAATCCGACCGATACCGGACAGGGAACAAATCTAACCCTATTGGCGACAGATTGTATTGCCGCGGCAAATCCCAGCGTTAATTTTTCGCTCTATACCGGCATAAACATGATGTTTAATACCGATTTTGACAACAACTGGGCCTGGGGTGGAGGCAGATATATGACATTAGACGGAGTCTCCAAATACTGGCCCCTGACTTGGGAACCGCCCTGGGGTTATAGAAATGTTACCGTAATAGCGCATGAAATGGGGCACACATTTGGGCTGCCCCACTCATCAGGCAATTATGGAGCAACCTACGACAATGAATGGGACGTAATGAGCGACACATGGAGCAATTGCTCATATCACCCCACCTACGGATGCTTGGGACAGCATACAATCTCCTATCATAAAGATAAACTAGGCTGGGTCCCCGCCAATCAAAAATATACAGTCAACCAGTACACTTATGCCTCGCTGACTTTGGAGCAATTGGCCTTACCACAAACGTCCAATTACAAAATGGCACAAGTCCCTATTGGCGGCTCAAGCACCCATTTTTACACGGTTGAAGTCCGGCGCAACACAGGCTACGACGTAAAGCTGCCCGGGCAAGCTGTCATTATTCATGAAGTCAACACACTGCGTATCACTGGGCGCCCCGCATACGTCATCGACATTGATGGCAATGGCGACACTGGCGATGCAGGTGCCCAGTGGTTAGTAGGCGAAACATTTACCGATGCAACGAATAATATCGAGATCAGCGTTACGGCATCCACAGCAACGGGTTTCACGGTTAGTATCTCCAATGATTTCATTCCCCCACCCGAAAACTTCCACGTTACCGGCAGCGGACAATACAGCATTTCACTCGCATGGAACGACAGCGCCAGCGAAACAGGCTACAACCTCTATCGCAAAGCTGACGGAAACTTTGTGAAAATCGCCGACATCACCGCAAACACAACAACCTATACAGATCAAGACGTCAGTTGCAACGCAAGCTATGAATACAAATTAAGTTCATATACGGCAAATGGTGAATCCGCGCTAACGGATGCGCTCACAGCGGCCACGTCAGCCGTATGCCCGGACCCGCCGCCCAACGACAATTTTGCCAGCGCCACAAGCATTACATCGCCAAGCACCACCGCCCCATTAGAAACTCGTGAAGCAACACAAGAAGCGAGTGACCCCGACCTTTCAGGATGCAATATTAGCGGCAGTGGACAGGCAACCGTCTGGTACTCCTATCAGGCGACCAGCAACACTGCCATCTCGTTGGATACGTTGAGCGCAAATTACGACACCTTCATCGCCGTCTGGACCGGGACATACCCGAGCCTCAGCTTGGTTGCCTGCAACAATAACGCAAGCGGGACAGAGCAATCGCAGGTAGCCTTCCAGGTCGCAAATGGAAGCACCTACTATATCGAAATCGGGCAGCCCTGATCTTTTCTCATTAAACGAAAAAGTCGCCAAGTTTTTGGCGACTTTTTCGTTTAATGCTGCGCTTCAAAAACCAACATGATTTTCAAAAATTTTGCATTCATTAAGCTTCCTTTCAACTACATAAAAGGAACGCCGAAGACTACAAAAAAGTTCCCTGCTCAAGCTCGATTCTTCTGACGGATATAAAGCTGCTTACGAACTCGCGCCACAATCAATCCTTCATCATCCAAGATTTCCAATTCATATTCTGGACGAAAAACCGCACCGCCCTGCGTTTGGGCGTAAATCTCGTCTATCTGCTCTTGTCTCAAGTGGAAGCGTGCTGCCACCCTCCCACGCCCTGGGCGGATGAATTCAATCCGCGCAGCCTGATCCCAAACGATATATTCGTTGCCCAAAATATTCATCAGCATCAACATAAAAAAGGGATCGGTCATCGACGCCAGGCTGCCGCCAAAATGCGTCCCGACATAGTTGCGGTTATACCAGCGCAGATTCATCACCACAACAACTTTGCAATAATCGTCACTGATATGCTTGACCCGAATCCCTGCGCCGAGATAGGGCGGGTAGATATTCAGGATAAATTTCAGAAATTTCGGTTTCATAGGCTTGAAATACTACAAGACATTCAAGATATTGAAAAGTCTGCTATATAACGGCTTCCACCGGCATAGCCGGTGGTTTTCTGTTTCGGGCGTACCGCCCTCAGCTCACTAAAGTGTTAAAAAAACTGGCAGGCCTTGAAGGCCTGCCAGTTTTGGTTTACTTAGAATTCTTTATCGGCACTCACATCCAGGATCGCCAAACCTGTGACGATTTTCGGATAGAAGTCAGTTGACTTTTGGGGCATTTTCTCATCATCGGCGGTGCAGGCTGTGATCTGATCCATGCGCGTGGCGTTGACGATGAAGAGGAAGGCTGTCTCTTCGGCGGCGGCACGCTCGTAGCCCAGATCAGGCTCACGCAGGTATTCGACACCTTCTTTGGCGTCAATCGTCGCTTCGCTGATGCCCATGATGTGCTCAAGGATCAGTTTGTGCAGGATGCTGGCATCGAGGGTTTGCCAACTCTTCTTACGGGACGGGGCAAGCTCCTCCATAATGGCAGCAGATTTCAGGTCAAGGGCGTAGACGCCGCTTTTGGTCACCATGCCGAAGCTGCCCATTTCGCCGATCTTACTATCCATGCGGGCTTCCAGCGCGGCGCGGTCTGCCATTTTTTCGATCTCAAAATATTCGGCGGCTTTCTCCAAAACTTCATCCACGCTCATCCGTTTATAGTCGAAAATCAGGCGGTGGGTCGGCAAAATGGTGAGGCCCGGGTTGCTCATACTGACGAGCGCAACCAAGAGGTAGTTGAAGGCGGCGTCAGCGGGCGCGTTGGGGAATTTGGCACGCTGCTCATCACGATAGGTGATCGCAGTCTCGTAGCGGTGATGCCCGTCAGCGATGATGAGGCCGGTTTTGGGCGCCATCTCGGTTTGCACAGCGGCAAGCACGTCTTCATCGGTGACAACCCAGAGCATTTGGCGCACGTCTTTCTCGAAGAGTTCACGCACGTCCACATCCGGCTCGCGCTGGATGGCGGCATCAAGAATGGCGTCAATTTTATTTTCGGCATCGGGGTAGAGGATGAAGATATTGCCATAATAGGCTTCTGTGGCGCGCGTGAGCATCAAACGATCCATTTTTGGGCCATCGTGAGTTTTCTCGTGCGGCAAAACAATGCCTTCTTCAAAGCGTGCTAATTCGAGCGCAGAGATCATCGCCTTGCGGACGACGGTCTCGCCATTAAGGGTAAATTCCTGATGGTAAACGTAGAGGGCAGGTTTTTCTTCATATTGTAAAACGCCCTCGGCAAGCCATTTGCTCAGAAATGCTTGTGCACGGGTGTAGACGTTCTCGTTGACGTGATCGCCTTCGAACTCTTTGCCTTTAATCATACGCACGACGTTATATTCATTCAGGTCGTAGTATTTCTCTTGCAAGCCATGCCGTACGCGGTCGTAGGGCTGACTGATAACGCTGGCGATGTCGCCGACTTTTTCGGGGTTATATCGGATGCCGTTAAAAGGTTTTAGATTTGCCATTTTTTCTCCAGTTTTTAAACCGCCAAGCGCGAAGAGCGCCAAGTTTTCAGATAAGGAGAAAAACTTGGCGCCTTGGCGGAGGAAATTTTATTTTAGTGCCTTGATAACCTGTTGGGCGGTTTCTGCCCCAACACGAGCTGCGGCTTCTTTGGTGCCCGCGCCAACATGCGGTGAACCGATTACTTGTGGAAGCGTGTAGAGTTTATGCCCCTTGCTGGGTTCTTCGGCGTAAACATCGAGAGCTACACCGGCAACTTTACCGTTTTCAATTGCCGCAAAAAGTGCATCTTCATCGACCGTGCCACCACGCCCACAATTGACGATATAAACACCATCCTTCATTTTGGCAAGGGCATCTGCATCAATAATATTGTGGGTTGTGTCAGTGTGCGGAACATGCAAACTGATGTAATCAGCGCGTGCAAAGAGATCATCCAAAGAGACCAGATCAATCCCATAAAATGGCTCAACATAAGGATCGTAGGCAATGACGTCCATCTCCATCGCTCTGGCACGGTGACCAACACCCTGTCCGATATGTCCACAGCCAATCAAACCAAGAGTCTTTCCGCCAATTTCACTGCCCTTGAAGGATTTCTTTGCCCATTCACCGGCTTTCATCGAGGCCGTCATCTGAGGGATATGGCGCGCCAACGCAAAGATATAGCCAATCGCTAACTCGGCGACAGCATCTGTCGAAGCGGTCGGGGTATTGAGCACCTGAACGCCCTTCGAGCGGGCATAGTCCACATCAATATTATCCAAGCCGACGCCACCACGTACGATGGCTTTCAGATTGGTGGCTGCGTCAATGAGGGCTTCACGCACTTTGGTACGGCTGCGCACAACGAAAACATCGTATTCAGCAGCAACTTCCATCAATTCTTCGGGGGTAATATCGGGACGATTAACAACTTCGATCCCGGCCTCGGCAATCGTATCCAGCGCAGATTGATCTGTTGCGTCACAAATTAGTACTTTCATTTTCTTTTTTTCCTTAATCCAGTCTCTAAGCGGAGGATTGAGTCGTCCGAAGGACGTATCGAAATCCGCAGCCGAAGAGCGGCGCTTCAAGTAAGATCGTCCTTCACCCTGTCGGGTACAGGCGACTACCGCTTCGATACGCCCTTCACTTCGTTCAGGGCTACTCAGCGTCCACTCAGGAACTTATTATTCAAGTCCAAGAATATCTTCGATCTGGTCAGTCAGCCACTTCAGGTCTTCCAATTGCAAATCGCCCATGTGAGCGATGCGGAAGGCCTTCTCTTTCAAATTGCCATAACCATTTGAGAGCATGGCGCCGCGTTTAGCAAGTTCCTTGTTCAGATCAGCGACACTGATACCGCGCGTATTGCGGATATTTGTGACGGTCGGCGAAAGATATTTTTCGTCGGCGGCGTAAAGCTCGAAGTATTTGCGTGCCCAATCCTGAACGTATTTAGCCATTTCAAGATGGCGGGCAAAGCGATTTTCAACACCTTCTTCAAGGATACGATCCATTTGAACGTTGAGGGCATTGATCAGGCTAATTGCCGGGGTTGCAGGAGTCTGATTCTTGATGGCCTTGCCTTCGAGGGCAACAAAGTCGAAGTAGTAGCCTTTGTTAGCGGTCGTTTCTGAACGGGCATAGGCTGCATCGCTAACGGAGACAACACAAAGTCCGGGCGGGAGGGCGAAGGCTTTCTGTGTCCCGGCGAGGACGACATCCAAATCCCATTCATCGACACGTAACTCGGCACCAGACATGATACTGACCGCATCCACAAGCACGAGTACCCCCGGGTATTTGGCTTTGACCAACGCAGCGATCTCTTTGACGGGATTGGTGACACCGGTCGCGGTCTCGTTGTAGGTGATACAAACGGAATCAAACCCACCATGCGCGAGATACTCATCCACCATTTCGGGGGTGATCGCTTCGCCGGGCTCAACCTTGATAACCTCGGTCTCTTTGCCGTTTGCGGTGGCGATCTGCGCCCAGCGCTTGGAGAATGCGCCGCAGTCGGTCATCAGGGCTTTGGTTTGTACACAGTTGCGAATCGCGCCTTCCATCATGCCCGTCGAGGATGAAGTGGACAGGTAAATGCGTCCGTCGGTGTAAAGCAGTTTTTTGAGTTTTTCAACAACTGCTCCATGCAGTTCTGCATAAAGCGGATCGCGATGACCGATCATGGGAACAGCCATGGCTTCGAGTACCTCATCAACAACATGCGTAGGACCGGGGATGAACAATTTTTTATACACAGGAGCCTCCAACTTACTTTGAAATCGAATTTGGTTTCTTAAACTTGTCAGACAACTTTCGGCATGCATTATAACTTATTTCACAAATGATGGCAGGGAAAAAGCTTTTCCATTTCGCGCAAACTTGTCTAAACAAATAGCAAACGGCGAGATTATACCTCTCGTTCAAGGATTTAGGCATATAATTTCTCTGATCTACAAAACAAACATGCAATATTTACTAAAATGTTGCTTTTTATTTATCTCTTTGTGTATACTGAGACATCTTAACCACCTATTGAAAGGATTTCCAATGAAGAAAACCCGCCTTATTCTTTTACTTGCTTTTGCCTTGCTCGTCACACTGGCTTGCAGTGTCTTCTCTGGTGCCACCGAACCGAACGATGCGCCTGCTGCAAATCCCCCCGCAAACGACGCGCCAGCGGCGGACGCTCCTACAGTGGAGCCCCCTGCAAATGACGCGCCAGCAGCAGATGCACCCGCTGACAATATTCTTTTTCAGGATGATTTCTCAGATAGTAACAGTGGCTGGGATCGCGCCGACTGGGACAGCGGGATCACCGATTACAACAGCGGTAGCTACCAAATGTTGGTTAAAGTGCCCAGTTACGATATTTGGGCAAACCCCGGCCAATACTTTGACGGCGACGTGCGCGTGGAAGTAGATGCAACCAAGGTCGCCGGTGAAACCGATGATGATTATGGCTTGATCTGCCGCTACAGCGGAGAACCCTCCTCCCCGAATTACTACTACTTCATCATCAGCAGTGATGGTTTCGCCGTGATCGGCAAGGTAACCGCTGGCGAAAGCGCCTATATCTCTGACGAGAAGATGCAACCCAGCGATGCCATCATCCAGGGCGCAGCAACAAACAAGTTGCGCGCAGACTGCATCGGCAGCACCCTGACCTTTTACGTAAATGGACAAGAAGCTGTCACTGCCAGTGACGCAGACTTCACCAGCGGAGACGTTGGTTTTATCGCTGGCACTTTCGACATTCCATCGGCTGAGTTTTCCTTCGACAATCTGGTTGTCACACGCCCGTAAAAAACAACTGCCCTTTAAGAGAGTAGTCGCAAAATATAGTAAGAAAAAGGGTTCGGAGAAATCTCCGAACCCTTTTCTTATGGTTGTAAAACTTTAAAATCGTCGAAAAGCACATCCAACTCCCCCACATCAAAAGTACCTGCCAAAAGGCCAACATCCCCTTCCGTAAAATCCAGATCATCCACAAGAGCAACGGGGGCATCGTTAATATAGAAGCGCAAGGTACTCCCCTGACACTCCGCACGGAGATGATTGATCGCAATACCTGTCTCGATCGCACTGGCATAACGCATCGCGTCCTGTCCAAGCAGAGATTGAACGCCATCCTTAACTTTTCCTATCGCATAATAGCCATCCGTGCTAATAACAAAAAAGTAGTAATTAAGATCATCGCGATAACGACAAACCACTCCCAGCCGATTCTCCTCTGGTCCAGAATATTGCAAAGCATCCACTTCGATACGCACATCATCAAAATTCCGCCCGGCGGTCGTCCAGTAATTCAGGTTTGGCTCGCGGATATAAAAACGAAAGCCGCCCGCGTTATAGTCCATCACCCCATTATCATTGACGAGATGCGTCCAACTATTCTCGCGCGTCGAGAAATCATCCGTAAAAAGAACGTCTCCGGTTAAAAGAACGCGATTGGTTTGGCAAGCCGCCAAAAACAAAGAAACCGAAAAGAAGATCATCAAAAACCGTTTCATAGATCACCATCATTCCTGAAAATATTCGTCAAGCAAACGAGTAGCGTCGGCGCCGACCGCACCATTCGGCGCCAGTTGCTGCGCCCGCCGAAGCGATGCCTGCGCCAAGCCGCGATGCCCGCGTTGAAGATAAAGCATCCCCAAATGCAGGTGCGCAGGAGCGTAATCTTCATTCAATGCCAGAGCACGCAAAAACTGCCTCTCAGCATTTTCATCACGCTCCAAACCAAAGTAAACCAAACCCAATGTATCAATATACTGAGCTTCATCAGGCGCCAAAATAACCGCACGCCGTGCTGCTGAAACACCCGTCTCTGCCAGATCGTAACGATAATTAAAAGAAAACAAAGCCAATAACTGACGGTACACGGGCTCTGTTGGCACAAGCTCCACCGCTTTTTCGTAGGCGGCTAGCGCGGTCGGTAAGTCACCCTGTTCAGCATAGAGCGCCCCCAAAGAGGTGTACCAGGTCGGATTTTCGGGCTCAAGCCTAACCAATTTTTCAAAATCAAGCAAAGCGGACTCGAAATCGTTTTTACGCTGCCAATATAAACCACGCAGCGAAAGCAGGGGAACAGAATCAGGATTGATCGAAGCAGCTTTCTCAAAGGATGCCAGTGCATCTTCGCCAAGCTGATATTGAGCTTCCCCCAGCCATGCCCAGGCGGATGCGCTCTCAGGGTCGGCTTGGGTGGCGTTATCGAAAGCGGATGCCGCCAGTTGCCATTCTCCCGCCAACCCCAGCCCGCGCCCGATCAGGATCAACTTCTCAGCGGGGTCATCTTCTAACGAGGCCAAATTCAGAGTCGTGCGCAACGTCTCCACAACGGAAGCATATTGCTCGTCCAAGCGCGACGCGGTATTCAGTTCATTCAACGCGCGGGTTGGGTCATCCTGCATCAGTAAAAGCCCAGAACGATAATGAATATCCGAAAAATCACCCATTGAAAGCAGATCGCATCCAGAGGCATTTTTATGAAGCAAGGCTGTCAATAAATGCTCTCGCTCAAGATCATAATCCCCCAACATGCGATATTCCCAGGCTATTTCAAGATAAAGCAGGGCGTGGTCTGGATAATGCGACAGTCCTTCTTCCCAAAATGTCAAGGGATTATCACTATAAGCCCCAAGATATGCCCAGCCGCATAAACCGAGGCCGCCTCTTGCTTTAGCCTTCTCATATGCATGAAGCCCCTCATCAACCCAGTCTACATAGATGTATAGATCTCCGGCTTCATTCCATAAGCCAGGACGCCAAGGAAGCTGTTGAGCTGCCAACTCAAATTGCTGCGCCGCTTCAAGTGTGTTGCCTGCTGCAAGAGCAGCACGCGCATTGCGTTCGTTTTGAAGCCCCATTATGAACGATGGCGCAAAAACGAGCAGCGCCAAAAGCAGCAAAATGGCAGGCATGGTAATAATAGGACGCTTCATGGCGTTCATTATATACCGATACAGGGTATAATGCGCCCATGATTTCTCGACAAACGCCCCTCGTGATCGGCATTGCTGGCGGCTCTGGCTCCGGCAAGACCACAGTTGCGCAAGAGATCCTAAATCGCGTTGGCCCTGCACGGATTTCATTCCTGCAGCATGACGCCTATTACAAAGACCTGAGTGGGCTGCCCCCCGCGCAGCGAGCCGCTGTCAACTTCGATCATCCCAACTCTCTCGAAACAGAATTACTGATCGAACATATCCAAAGCCTAAAAGAAGAACAGCCTGTCAGCATCCCCATCTATGATTTTGCCAACCATCGTCGCACAGAAAAAAGTTTTGAAGTCTTGCCGCGCGGCGTAATTCTTGTTGAAGGCATTTTGATCTTTGCCGAGCCAGATTTACGCGAGCTTTTCGACGTGAAGATATTCGTAGATACCGATGACGATATTCGCCTCATCCGTCGTATGCAACGTGACATCAGCGAACGCGGACGCACGACCGAAAACGTCATCAAACAATATATGGCAACTGTACGTCCAATGCACCTTGAGTTTGTCGAGCCGTCCAAACGATACGCCGACGTCATCATCCCCGAAGGCGGCTTCAACACCGCCGCGCTGGATATGGTCGTCGCACGGATCGAGTCGCTACTTTAAATTTGTAGTAAGGGCTTCAGCCCTTGTCAATGCACAAAACGATTTAAGTCGTGTTACTACAAAGGTTATTATTTAGAGACACACTACAATGTTCAAAAAACTGAAAGGATTATTTATGTCTGAAAAACAATGGGCTTCAGCCCCCGAGATGGCGATTGACCCCGCCAAGAAATACACCGCTACTGTCTCCACCGATAAAGGCGATATGGTCATCGAGCTCTTCGCCGACAAGACCCCGAAGACCGTCAACAACTTTGTCTTCCTCGCCCGCGAAGGCTTTTACGATAATATAACTTTCCACCGTGTAATCAGCGATTTCATGGCACAAGGTGGCGATCCCACCGGCACAGGCAGAGGCGGCCCCGGCTATCGCTTTGCCGATGAATTCCATCCGGAATTAAAGCACGATAAGCCCGGCATTCTCTCCATGGCAAATGCAGGCCCCGGCACGAACGGCTCGCAATTTTTCATCACCCATGTCCCCACACCCCATCTTGACAATCGCCACAGCGTCTTTGGGCAAGTGACCGAGGGCATGGACGTGCTCATGGCAGTTGGTGTTGGTACAAAAATCTCAACCATAACCATCACAGAAGCCTAATTCCTTATGTCGAAAGAACGCCGCTTAGCCCTCCTGCGCATTCTGAGTTTACTTGCAGTAGTGGGGCTAAGCGCGTTTATTTTTTCCATCCGAAATCAAGTCGAAAGCTTTGCCGCTTACGGATACCCGGGCGTTTTCCTGATTGCGCTGCTCTCCAACGCCACCGTGCTCCTACCCGCCCCGGGCGTGGCCGTCATTTTTGCGATGGGCAGTATATTTCATCCCCTTGGGGTGGGATTAGCCGCTGGGATGGGCGGCGCACTTGGGGAGCTTTCCGGTTATTTGGCAGGATTTAGCGGACAAGCCATTGTCGAGCGGATGGATATCTACGAACGGATTCACCCCTGGGTCGAAAAGTACGGGACGCTCGCGATCCTGATCTTGGCAGCGGTACCCAATCCTTTTTTCGACCTTGCAGGGATTGCCGCTGGAGTCACAAAAATCCCCCTACTTCAATTTCTGCTCGCCTGCTGGGTTGGTCAAACCATCAAGATGACCGCTTTTGCCTATGCTGGCGCAGCTTCTCTCAATTGGCTCTTCACTTAAACGTATGAAACGGCGTTGGTTCTCCTTCCTAAACGATCTGGGGTTGCAGCTTCTCGCTCTCTACCTCATTATCATCATTCCCGCCTTGGGGATTCTCTTGGCCTTCGATCAGCTTGCCGGGCAAGAAATTCAGGCAGACGTACGCGCTAACGATCTCTCCCTCGCGCGCGCGATTGCCCTTGAAACCGACCTTTCGATCACCAAATCCCTTCAGGCAGTGGAAGCTCTTTCGCTCTACCAGGGCGTAATCGAATCGAACACCGCCCAAATGGAAGAAATTTTCGATATCTTCCTGCAAACCCGCCCGGACGTTAATCTGATCTATCGTCTCAACAATCAGGGAGAGATGCTCTACCATTTTCCGGTCGGCCCCGGTTCTACCGTCGGCGATGATTTCTCCTTCCGCGACTATTACCAAAGCGCACTACTCAGTAAAACCGCGCTGGTCTCTAAAGGGCGTATCTCACCAACAACCAACCAGGCAGTAGCTACCGCAGTCATGCCTATTCGCAAAGACCGTGAATTCCTTGGCGTCGTAGCCACCAACATCAAACTCGAGAGTCTCAGCCAGACCCTCGAAGGAATTATCACCAGCCGCCGCGATGATGAAGACTTTGAAATCGTCATTCTCGATGCCAATGCTCAGATTATCGCTTATACCGACCCTGACAAGCTGCTCCAACCCGCCGACAGCATTCTGCCAAATATCTATGCGCCCCTCCTCGCAGGCAAAAGCGGGACGCGCATCGAAGAAAATACCAAGGGGGAAGAACGCCTATACACCT
>JBNKMO010000022.1:0-5859 GCA_050293165.1 Anaerolineales bacterium
AACCATGCTGTAGTGCGCAGCGGGCTTGTCTTCTGCACCTTCGCCACCAATACCCATCAGCATTGCGCTCTGAGGACCGTGGTGCGGGCCGTAGTGAGTGCTGCTCCAGTTGACAACACCGTCAACTACATCGGGGCCCATCGTGCGGCGGGGCTGATGGCAGGTAGCGCAAAGGTTGCCTTTGCCACCATCGAAGGTTTCGCCTTCAAATGCGCCGAGAACAACAGCGTCGGTGGTTGCGAGAGCCCAATCTTCACCGGTATAGGTGGTGTGGATCTCGTGGCAGGTGCGGCAGTCTTGGCGGGTGGGATTCGGATCGCCAGCTTCAACTTCAAAGGGGGTTTGTCCAGCAGCAACCATCGCGCTGAAAGCGCCACCGGAGTGACAACCAGCACAATCAGCGCTGGCACCACGTACGTAAGCTTCGCCAGTACCATGAACAGACTCTTCCCAAGCGGCTTCTTTGCCGGTGATCAGAGTGGTGTCATTATGGCACTCGGAACAAGTCAGGTCAGCGGCAGATACGGATTCGCCAGCGGGGCCGGGCTCACCTTGTTCACCTTGGGGACCTTCGGGACCTGCGGGGCCGGCAGGACCTGCAGCACCAGCGCAAGCGGTTAGCGCGAAAGCTGCGAGCAATAACAAACCTACAACAAACAACATTTTCTTTGACATTCTTTATTCTCCTTCAATAAAATAAGTGTCGCTTTCTCAATACGCTTTCATGTTCGTTTCGATAAACACCTCCTGTCAATCAGGGGTAGCAACTAGCCGAACATACGTACACTAATTGCACGGTATCAATATACCCTCATTGGGTGAATATACCCAATACACTGCGTCATATTTTACAGGTGACAAAGTTCACAAGATCAATGTGGGTGTCTTTATCTAGTTACAACAATCACAAAGATGCAGCAGAACACACTTTTAAAGATACATCATTCCTAATCATCCAAAGCGCCAGCATCAATCCATGCTTTGAAAATTTCCAAATGTTCGCTTGGCATCGTGACAAAATGCTGTTTTGATTGAATTCCAACCAATAAGCTTTGAGCACTCTTTCCGGCAACGACAACCGCCCCATTCTCACTGCCGGCCATAAGGCCATCGTAAGATGAGAGATTCAACCCCGCAGAAGCCAAGTCTGCACTATGACATTGTGCGCAGGGCGCCAAAATTGGCGCAATATGCGCCTGATAGGTTGGTATTTCACCCTCAGCCAATGGAGCAACCATCGGAACGCTGGTATCCGGTGCGGGCAACTGATCTACAAGTAGCTCACGCAAAGCAGGTGCATCAAAACCGGCATAGATGAAAACATTTCCATGACAGGCACTATTGGAACAGAAGGATGTATTGCTGGTACCACCCGCATCCTCTGTAGTATGACAATTAGAGCAAGTTTGATCAAAAACTTGGTTGTGTAGATTGATCCAACTCGGATTTTGGTGTGATTCCGGCTCCAAACCATGACTGATCTCGAGGTTGGTCACGAAATCATCTTCCCCTCTCACGACGGGAATCGAGTGGCAGATATTGCACTCCAGGCGGATTGCTTCTTTCTCTGCGTTGAGATGTTTCCCATCATGGCAGCGGAAACAGCCGGGCGCATCCATGTGCCCAATATTCGTCGGGTGTGTCGTCCAATCCACTTCCTGTTCCTGAAAAACGATCGTGGCATAAATATGCTGTAGGGATACGACTGCTTCCTGAACAAGTTCGCTGTTCTCAGCATAAAAATCGCTATATTCAGTCTGATAACGCTCTTCCAGCCCTGCAATGGCTTCCAGACCCACTTCACGATTCTCATAATCACCGCGCAAGATCATTGCACCATTCATGTGGATATCGGGAATATCAGCCGAGATCAAACCCCGGGACATATAATCGTCCATCGCATCTTCAGGGGATTTGAAATCGTGTGCGATGCGGTTGTGGCAGGTAATACAATCCATTTGCTGCAACTCTGCCTCATCAACGGAAGCAAGATCAAAGTCCGATTCGATATCGGTATACTCGGTGGTCGTCCCATCCGCATTATGAACACGAATGAAGGGAATCTCCTGCTGCATCCCGTCATCTGAATAATATTCCACGGTATTGGCAACATGCCAGTGGATGCCTAAGCCCAAACCTTCACGTGCATCACCGCCACCGGTCTTCATAATCAGGTAGGTTTGGGTTTCTGTGTTCTGGCTATTATTGGCGTAATGCGTGATCGAGCGCAGGCTGTCATCTGAGAATTTTTCAGGGAGATGGCATTGTTCGCAGGTTTCGCGAGCGGGGAATAAACGCGTCGCACGGATCGGGTACTCATACGAGGAAGTCGTCATCGCAACAATCTCACGTACATCCTGTATCTTGCGGGATAACTGCGTACCAACAAAAGCACGCCCAATATGACACTCTGTGCAATAAACATTCGCGTGCGGTGACTGGGCGTAAGTAACACCCTGCGGCGGCATGGTATGACAGCCATCCGCACAAAAGCCGGGCGAATTCGTATAATTCCAGCCATAGGTAGCACCAACGACCACGATAATCGTCAATACACCTAAAACCGCATAAGGCAATATGATTCGCCAACGAGGAGAATCATCAGGGGGGAAAAAGAATTTTTTGAGTTTTTCTGTGATGTTCTGCAATTTCATATACTTTACCTATAATGGGGGAAAGTGCCCAATGAAAAACATGTAACGTGCATAATCGGACAGATATTGTGATAGTAACCCCAAGAAAGATTAAAATCAAGTTAAATCCAGCTAAAAACGCCCTGAGATTCTTCTTCTGAAAAGAATCTGTAAGCCCAATATTGGGGTAGAATACGCAACCGATGCATACCGATACATCTTCCTTCCTTTACTTCATTATTTTCTTCGTTTACGGGCTAGCCTTTTTTGTGATGGGCATTGCGCTCATCCTCGAAACCATCCGTTCGCCATCTTTTGCAGAAACACGCCTCTTGCTGCCTCTTGCTATTTTCGGCATCCTGCACGGGATGCACGAATGGTTTGAGTTCTTTCTACAGCAAGCAATCTGGTTAGACCTTCACATCAGCGCACACATTTACTGGCTGCGGATGGCTTTATTAGCCATCAGCTTTATCGCTCTCGGGCTGTATGGGCTGCGTGCTTGTCAGCTACATCGACCGGAGTGCTTACGTCGCCTTGCTCTGCCTCTCGCCCTACTTGGTTTATACATCCTTGCAATTTCTGTCAGTTGGGCATTTAAATCTGCCGATCTCGACAGAAATATTCTTGTAAACAACATCATACGTTACCTACTCGCAGTACCGGCGGCGATTCTTGCCTCGCTGGGCTTGTCTACTCAAAAAAGCGAAGCCCGTGAAGAAAAACGCTTTCTCCTTAGCAAAAAGTTTCACTGGGCTTCGTTGGGATTTGGCATTTATGGCCTCAGCCAACTTTTTGTCCCCCCCTTAGCGCTCTTCCCTGCAAATATTATTAATAACCGGCTTTTCTTCACCATTACCGGTCTCCCTATTGAAGCAGTACGCGCTGTTGTTGCACTCGCAATCACTACAGGCATCGTGCAAGCCGTCCATACGGTTGAAAAAGAACGCCAAAAGGAATTACTCGATACACAAAAGGAACGCGTAGACGCATTGGAACATGCTCAAAAAGAAATGGCTGCGCGTGAAGCCTTGCAGCAAAAACTGCTCCGCTACACAGTGCAAGCACAGGAGGAAGAACGCGCGCGTATTTCTCGTGAACTACACGATGAGACCGCCCAAATCCTCTCCGCGTTTTCACTGGAATTGGCAGCATTGGGCAATCGCTTGGATGAACCGCCTGCGCAACTCACCCCGACCCTCAACAGGCTTCAGACCTTGAGCAAAGATATGTCCCAGGGCATCTACCGTTTAGTTCACGACCTGCGTCCCGCACAACTCGATGACCTTGGGCTGGTTCCCGCCATCCAAAACCTGATTGGCAATGAATGCTGCAAAATGGAACTGGATGTTGCGCTGGAAGTTGACGGAAAACCCCAACGGGTAGACCCGCTCGTTGAAACGGTACTCTATCGGGTAGCGCAGGCGGCACTCACCAACGTCGCGCGCCATGCGCGCACCCAGCAAGCCGACGTCCGGATTCGTTTCGATAAAGATCGGGTGACGCTAAATGTCGAAGATCGGGGAGTTGGCTTTGATTCTGCCGAAGCATTAATCGCTCCACGCGGTTGGGGCCTGGAAGGCATGAAAGAACGCGTCTCTGGCGTTGGTGGTGAGTTCCATATCAAATCAAACCCTGGCAAAGGGACAACTGTCACAGCCGTGCTCCCTTGCATTGCGTCAACAGAGGAACAAAACCTATGAAGAAAAACATCCGCGTGATGCTGGTCGATGACCATGAAGTAATCCGCTTTGGGCTTAAGTCTTTTCTGGATACGCAGGCAGAGATAGAAGTGGTCGAAGAAGCCAGCAATGGCTTGGAAGCGATTGAGCGTGCAAAGACTGCCCAGCCAGATGTGATCTTGATGGATATCACCATGCCCGTCATGGATGGGCTAACGGCTACACATCACCTTAAGCAAATCTGCCCTGAATGTTTTATATTGGCTTTAACCGTCCATGAAGACAAAGAATATTTTATGCAGATGATCGCAGCGGGTGCTTCAGGCTATATTACCAAACAGGCCGCGTCTGAAGAATTGGTCATGGCTATCGAGGCCGTTTCCAAAGGACAAGTTTATTTGCAACCCGCAATGGCGCGCTGGCTGCTTGAAGACTATCAACGTCTAAACAACGAAATCCCCAAAAATGATGGTGATGACGACAAAAACAGCAACTATGCCGACCTGAATATTTTGACCAAGCGCGAACGTCAGGTTTTGGAAATGGTTGGCGATGGACGTAATAACACATATATCGGCGAAAAGCTTGAACTTAGCCCAAAGACCATCGCCCGCCACCGCGAGCGAATTATGAAGAAGCTCAACATGCACTCACGCACAGAGCTAGTGAAATTTGCCATTCGCACGGGCTTGATTTCTTTGGAGTAGAAGCATTTTGGGAAAAGCCCCTCTAGCTCTCCCACGACCTTTTCACTTTGGGAGGGGTGCGAAGGCGTTATCCTGACCGAAGGGATGAGGGCAACCCCAAAGTCTGCAAAAGGCATCTTTTGCGTAAGATGAGTTAATTATTAGATTGTAATACCCAAAACCTGACATTATTCATCTACTTTTTTTCAGCCTGCATTAATCTAAACATGTACAATTGTAACTATAAGTTCTAATACTCATTTATCGGAGGTACTATTTATGCAACGATCAAAATTTATTATTGGCGGCCTGATGATCCTCGCTGCCGTTGTTTACCTGATCGCATCATCCACGCAAGCTAGCGCGGAGTACTTTATGACTATCGAAGAAGTCAACCAGCAGCAGAGTGATCTCGTTGGCAAAAGCCTGCGCATCTCTGGTGCGGTGATTGGCGACTCTATCAGCTACGATCCCGAGTCACTAACGCTTACCTTTGATGTTGCGCACGTCACTGGCGACAACGCCGAGATCGAATCCAGCGGCGGGCTGGCGCAGGTGCTCCACGACGCTACAATTGACCCAAGCCGCACGCGGCTCGCTGTAGTCTACAGTGGCCCCGTGCCAGATCTGCTCAAAAACGAAGCCCAAGCCATTATGACAGGCCATCTCGAAAGTGATGGAATCTTCTACGCAGATGAACTATTGCTCAAATGCCCGACCAAATACGAAGAAGCTGTCCCTGAGCAAACAGAGGGATAATCCCCGGCTCAACCCCGAAAAACTGTGAAATGGCAGTCCGCAAGCCGCTCACACGAGCGAAGCGTGACTGTCATTTCGTCTGAAAAGGAGTAATTTTTA
>JBNKMO010000023.1:0-3043 GCA_050293165.1 Anaerolineales bacterium
CTTCGCCGAGATGTACATCAACGAAGCGGCGACGTTATTTCCATCCCCAACATAGGTGATGTTGATGCCTTTGAGCGTGCTAAATTTTTCCTGAATGGTGAGTGCATCCGCCATTGCCTGACAGGGATGGTTGAAATCGCTCAATCCATTGATGACAGGCACGGATGCATATTCGCCCAATTCGGTGACATGTTCGTGTGCAAAAACACGCGCCATGATGATTTGGACGTAGCCCGAAAGCACGCGAGCAACATCGGAGATGGTCTCACGCTTGCCCAAGCCGATCTCGGCAGGCGAAAGGTAGATGGCATCGCCGCCAAGATGACGCATAACCATATCGAAGGAGACGCGTGTGCGCAGGCTGGGCTTTTGGAAGATCATTGCCATAACCTTGCCTTGTGCGATGGGCTGGTTGCCGCCTGCAAAGTATTCCGCCTTCAGTTTGACGGCGAGATCGAGCATGTCTTGCAGTTCTGCGGATGAGTAATCTGAAATTGCGAGAAAGTCTTTCACAGTCATAGTTTAAATCCTTTTAGAGTGTTCTGATAGTGTGCTATTGCAAAAAAATGTCATCAACATTTAGTCTTTTTGAGAAATCTTTATATGCTTTATACATATTTGGGTGTATGGGCATATTATCTTCTGGAAACCAATTTATCACCCAACCCGTTTGTAAAAAAATGCCTTCTGCCAAATTGCCTGAATAAACAACATCGGCCAGGCGGTTTACGTTGGTGCGGAGCCACTTAACCTCGCTCCAGTCACGTGTTGGCTCAAGAATGTCAGAAAAACGCATACACCGATTTAAAGGAGAATTGAAGCTTTCTCCGTAAATGCCATAGTAGGTATGGGTTCGAATTGCTTCTAATATTACGGGGTTTTCTATGCCAAGTTCTTTTTGAGCGATGTAGGCTCCGACGGGGCCGTGTAAGCAGTAGTGATACTCTTTATCTTCTTTACAATGCAATTCTATTGCTGCTTCTTTTTGGATTTCTGCCTGGCGATTGGGGTCTAATTCTTTGGCTATATCATGCAATAAACCAACGGTTGATGCTTGCTCTTTGTCCAGGTCGTAGACATCTGCAAGTTTTTCCATCGTTTGCATTACACCTAAAGAGTGTTGAAGGCGTTTTGTGGAAAGTCGCGGTTCAAGATATGCGAGAAGCTGATCTTTGTTTTTTAGTGCCATACAGTATTTGGTCTCGATGTGCTAGAGGCCCTTATGTTGTTATTGTTCTGGTTTGCGGAATTTCTTCCAGTAGCGTGACAAACCTGTGGCTGCCATATGCAGCGGATTGGCGATTTCATAGGTTTGCAGTTCTTCGATACTAACTCCCGCTGCTTGTCCTTCCACCATCATCCATGCGGCGAATTTTTTGCCCAATTCTTCGATGGTTGGATTTGATGGCATGACTTCTTCGAGCCATTTGGATGTGTTTGCGATGACCGTCATTCCATTCTGGATATGCTTCTCGGCACCATCGAAAATGGAGAAGTGCGTGGGGGCGATACGTTTGTAGTTAAAGCTGAGTAACTTTTCGAAGCTGGTTTGCCACTTTTCAAGATTTAGCTCGGGGGGAACGAGCGGCAGACGCAGATAGTCGCAGTTGGGCATGCGGATGCCGCCAATATCACCAGCGAAGACAATCTCATCCACGCCGTAGGAGATGTGGTGTTCAGCATGCCCCGGTGTGAAATGGATGTTGACGCCTACGCTGCCGATCTCAAGCGTTTCACCGTCTTTGGGAATGTAGACCTGCTCTTCAGGAACGGCTAAAAACTCTCCCCAAAGTGTTTCCATTTTATCTTGATAGATACGTGTTGCACTGGCAATCAGCTTGGCCGGGTCGACCATATGCGGTGCTCCAACTGGATGAACGACCACTTTTGCTCCCTGGCGTGCGAGCCAGCCTGCTGCGCCTGCATGATCCAAGTGGATATGTGTCAATAGTACGTGTGTGATGTCTTTGACGCTTAATTTATGCTCTGCAAGACGGGCTTGTAGGGCGTCTATGGTTGAGCCGGGGCCTGATTCAATGAGCATTGCGCCTTCAGCATGCGGGATTAGATAAGCGGCAATGGCGTCATGACGGTTTTGAAAATTAAGGTCTAGGGTGTGAACGGTTTGCGCCATAAAAAGCTCTCCTTTGAGAAATTAGCAGATGTAAAACTGGAAAATGTGCTGCCAAGTTCTGCACCATAGGTGATGCGAAAAACCGGCACGCCAATGTTTTTTAATTTCGTTTCGAGGCTCTTGCTACCTTCTGCGCCGCCGAACGAAAGCGCGTCCAATAATACCACCGTCGGATGCAACTTACGGCGTTGTAACTCGTCAACGGCGAGGATTAATTCGGGGCGTATGCTTGGTGTGATGATGGTCGCGCTGCTGCCGCCGAGTAGTTGTCCTGCCTGGGCGCGGACGAGACTTTCGATAGGCAGACTATGTCCGGCTTTGACGAAAGCGAGGGTTTCGAGAATCTTTTTTTCTTGGCGCGTGCTGCGGTCGGCGGGGATGGCGATATTGGTTTGTCCGGCAGCGATCAAGCCGACAGCGCGGCGCTCACGAGTGAAGTAGTGCGTCAGCGAAGCGGCAATGGTTACGCTATATTCAAGAGTGGATGCCGGGAGCTCGAACTCAGGTTTTTTGCCGAGCATCCAGCCGTCCCAATGCCGAGCAAGTTCATCGTCGGAGAGCGAGGCTTGCGCCTCCGCTTGAGCGTCTAGAAAGAGCCAAACTTCTGCTTGGGGGTCTTCTTCAAATTCCTTCACCATCAGTTGTTGGCGACGTGCAGATGTTGCCCAGTGGATGCGGCGCAGCGCATCGCCCGGAGCATATTCGCGCACACCGGCTGCATGGGGTGTGATCCCCAGTGATTTATGGCGCAGTATCTTGCCGCCAGGGAGCAACCCCGGTGGTGCGGGGAAGGATGAAATCGGGACAATCAGTGGCAAGACAATCAGTTCTGCGGTAGCAGGAAAAGTTTTGCTCTTTTTGAATATACCGAGGGGATCATGGGCAGTCAGAGTGGTGGGGCCAAGTGGG